>DATHNF010000001.1:0-14047 GCA_035486285.1 Verrucomicrobiia bacterium
TCGTTTCAGTAATGATAAAACTAGTTCGCAAACCATGAGCGCCAGCGCGGCTCTGATGGCCGCTGGTGCCAATCAACAGCTGGTGGCTACCAAGCTGGAGGAGTCCAGTTCGGTGCAGGGGACTGACGGATCGGCAAATAACGGTAATGAAGGTGGCAGCCCCGCCAAACCGGGTGATGATTCGCCCAAATCAGATAACGGGACACTGCAAATTGATCATCAACCAGAGACAGAACAAACTGAGCCATCAGCACCGAGCGATACACCGAGTGGCCCACAGACTGACCAAAAAAGTGCGGCTGCTGCTGCTGATGCAACTCCGTCCCCACTAGATTTACCTGAGCCTCAGACAGAAGCTATAACTGCTCCTAAAGCCTTTGGCGAGAGCGCAACACCACACGCGGGTGACCATCTATCACAAGGCGCGAGACTGATGACAGAACCCCCGACACTTGGCGGCGCGCTGACAGCTAATACGCTGCCGGAAGATGAAGATCTAGAGGCATCCACTGACCTGCTTGGCTTGCCGAAAAGTGAACCGGGGCAACTACTTAGCCGGGATAACAGTACACCACCCGCACCCCCGGCACCCCAAAAGCCCCCCGAACAGCCAGTCGCCCCCGAACCAAAACCGGTAACCCCCAGTCTGACACCACCGCCTTCGAGTTGGACACCACTTCCATCAAGCCCCCCGCCTGCTGCTCCCAGTCCAAGCCAAGACCAACCTGCTGACACGGGACAACACACGCTGGCTGAGCTGGAAGAGTCGGTGCACAGCCCGCATCTCGACACCTCTAGCTTAAACGCCGCGCGCGACGAAGTTACTAAAGCGCTCAATGACAGTTCGGCAAGTACTACTCCCGGACCCATACAGGCGCTCAATGCCCAACCACTCGGCGACAACCTCCATCCGACAGCAGCGGCCCCCAATGATGCCGGGCAATCTTTGGCCGACACATCGTTATCGACGGGTCCAGGGTCCAGCAGCCCCGTAACTCCAGCTCCAGTATTGCCGACTGAACCGGCTGTTACTGCCCAGCCGCAGGTTATTGATTCCACACTGCCGCCGCCGGTGCCGCCGCCAATTCCGTTCCAGTTCGGTACACCGGGTGCCGCGCCCCCGCAACAGCAGTAGCCCCTCTCCTTAATCAGTTTCTCTCCAACGCGGAACAGCGGAACGCCTGAAGGGTATACTTTCTGATTACTGCTTCGCCGGAAGGGACGGGCGAAGTACACTTGTAGGTATGCAAGGGATACTTCTAGTTGATAAGCCGGCGGAGTGGACAAGTTTCGACGTGGTGAATTATGTTCGCCGGATTGTAGCTACCACGGAAGGTAAGAAGCCGAAGCACGTCAAAGTCGGCCATACCGGCACGCTGGACCCCTTTGCCACCGGCCTTTTGGTATTACTCATAGGCAAAGACTACACTCGCCAGGCAGGTGGGTTCAGCAAACTCGACAAAACCTACCAAGTCACCATGAAACTTGGCGAGACCAGCACTACCGGCGACCCCGAAGGTATAGTTACCTCCTACATCCGCGAAAACCATCAGTCTAATCAGAACCGTCATCTCGACCGAAGCGGAGAGATCCCACCCAGTCGGGAGACGCGCGAGATCTCTCGGCAAGCTCAAGATGACAGCTTAGTTCCAACAAGAGAAACAATTGAGGAGGCGTTGAAACGGTTCAGGGGCCAAATTGAGCAAGTACCTCCTGCGTACTCCGCCATCAAGATTAATGGCCAGCGTGCTTACAAACTGGCCCGGGCTGGTAAGGAAGTGGTTATTGAGCCTCGGCAAGTCACCATTCATAACCTAGAAGTAACAGATTATTCCTATCCAGAGGTGAAGCTTACTGCCAGCGTCTCTTCTGGCACCTACATTCGCACCCTAGTCGAAGACATTGGCCAGGCTCTTGGTAGCGGTGCTTATACTACTCAGCTCAGACGAACCAGTGTCGGCCGATTTAATATGCAAGCTGCCGTAACGGTGGAAGTGATTGCTGAGCAGGATCTGAGCAAGTTCATTACAGGGGCCGCCGCTACCAGCATATAGCAAATTGACATCTAAACTAGAATAATTCACTATAGGTATATGACAGATGAGCAACCTCGATCATACGATGAACTCTTTGAAGATACTCATGCTCTCTTGGATAGCACAGAAAGACATCTTGCTCGGGCTCAGGCGCTTCTGGAGTCTACCGCGGTGAGGTCGTCCGTCGTCAGAGAGATTGTTGCGACTCATCATAACCAAGCCCGGAGCTATTTTTTAGGGGCGAGCTTGGTGGGCGGGATAGCTACCGCTGTGGCAACGAATTCTTTCTGGTTTGGCGTTGCTGCCGGAGTTGGCTTGAAGTGGGGAACGCTCGGCCTGGAGCATTTGGGCAAAGCTAACGCTGTTACGCAGCATTATGCCGGGTTACTAATCGGCGTAGAAGCCACCAGTCGCACCGATGAACCACCAGCCCAGCCAGCCGCGTTGCCGCCAGAAGCATCTGACCAAGAGCCTTTGCCCGGTGCCTGAGCGCATCTGATGCCCGCACCCGTATTTGACATATGCAACTAAATTTAGTCATGATATAGTGTAATAGTTAAGATTTGGAGAGAATAGTGGCTGAAGCGCCTAGTACTGAGCTTGTAAAACGAACTGCAAATGTTTCCCGTTTGCGAAGAATAGAGACAGAAGCACGCAACACCGGAGCCATTATGCTGGCACTTGGAGCTGTTATGGTGGGTACGGTTGTAGTGGGAGAAATCTCTAATGCGGGTAGTGAGGTGTCACAACATGCAGAGGTCACCAACACGGATTACTCTACAATTGAGGATATATTTATGGGTTTTGAGACAGAACGACCAGCTACCGTTATTACGCCGCGTGAATATTTTGATGAGGTTATGGCGGCATATACTGGCCGCGCGGAACATCCAGCCATGGTCGGCTTTTATCAAGTCGTACATCCTGCTCATGCGATTAATTATGTGCGAGGCTACGCCGATTACATACAAGAAACCGCGTCTGGCCAAGCGATTAGCGACGAAACTGCGATTGGGGTTGCCGCATTATGCATGAAACAAGTATGTACTACGCAACACCCCAGCCGATTGGGCGGCTCGCCATCTTCTGCTGAGCTTGCCCAGTGGGAATGCCGCAATACCTTATGGGATACGACAATTAAGTTCTATGACCTAGGGGCTGAGGCTGCTGCGAGCCTTGAGCGGTAAGCTGAGTACATTTTTAGCCTGTAAGGGTTGCACTAGGGGCGCGTATCTGATAAAATGTGTGAACGATGATTGCAAGTGACAAAAAGACTGCCGCTATACAGAGCGCGCAGGCGCACAAGGATGATACTGGCGGTTCCAGCGCGCAGGTAGCGGTGCTAACTGAGCGCATCAAGGAATTGACTGAGCACCTAAAGGTTAACAAGCATGACTACATGGCGCGCCGCGGCCTGCTACAGATGGTCGGTAAACGCCGTAGTTTGCTCCGCTACATCGCTCAGCGCGATAGTCAGACATACCTAGATTTAATCAAGAAACTTGGCATTCGCCGCTAAGGCTTCCCGGAAATGCACAGTTTGCACGAAAACTTCCGCTTCGATGCTCATCGTACGTCACTGTACATGTCCGCTTCGGTGCTCGGTTTTCGCACAAACTGCACTATTTCTGGAAAAGCCTTCCGCGCATAGACTGGGTCTCTCGAAATTCGAGAGAGTAAGCTTGTGCACATTAAATGATCTGGAAGAATACTTTCTCGCCAGAGCCGCAGATATATAGCATCCTCAATAAGCACAAGGGAATGCCGTATATTTGAACTCTGCCGAGCAAGCCTCTAGACAGAAAGGTATACCTAAAGATATGGGACAAAATCCCCTAGGTAAAGAAATTATTAAAGTTGAGATACAGTTGTGCGGTCGCACGCTGAGCCTAGAAGTAGGCCGCGTCGGTTTTCGTACATCAGCCTCTGTTATAGCCCGCTACGGTGACACGGTAGTGCTGGGTACGGCGATGGTTGGCTCCAAGCCGATTAGCATGGACTACTTCCCGCTGAGCATTGATTACGAAGAGAAGATGTACGCCGCTGGCAAAGTCAGCGGTTCGCGCTTCATTAAGCGGGAAGGCCGGCCGAGCGATGACGCCATCCTGATTGGCCGCCTGATTGACCGTCCGATTCGTCCATTGTGGCCCAAGGGCTACCGGCATGAGGCACAGGGCGTGGCTACTGTCTTGAGCATGGATCCGGCTTTCCGACCGGATATGATCGCTATGATTGCCATGAGCGCGGCCTTTATGTTGAGCGGAGCACCATTTGATGGGCCGGTGGCCGGTTTGCGTGTCGGCTTGGTTGACGGCAAGTTCACGGCTTTCGCTTCACCTGAACAATTAGAGACCGGCGACCTTGATTTGGTCGTGGCCGGTACCAAGGACGGCGTGATGATGGTTGAGGCTGGCGCCAGCGAAGTGACCGAGAGCCAGGTGGCTGAGGCCATCGCGTACGCGTTCGAGGCTATGCAGCCGGCTATCGCTTTGCAGCAAGAGCTGGTTAAGAAGGTCGGTGTGACCAAGCAGGAATATACGCTAAGCTTGCCTGATGATTCAATTCAGACCGCTGTCGAAAAGTGGCTGGAAGGCAAGCTTGGCGAAGATTTGCGCAAACCGTATCCGGAACGCAATACGCTGGTACAGCAATTGCGGGATGAAATGCATGCCGAATTCGCCGAACAGCTGGGCGATGACCACGCCGTGCTCAGGGACAATTATGACGAAGCCTTCCAAATGGCTTTGCACAAGGATGTTCGTAAGGGTATCGTCGAAGACAGCATTCGTCCTGATGGCCGCAAACTGACAGAAGTACGACCGCTGAGCAGTGAAGTTGGTTTGCTGCCACGAGCTCATGGCTCCAGCATCTTTACGCGCGGTCTGACCCAGGCTTTCAACATCGTAACGTTGGCACCGCTGAGCTACGTACAGCTGGTCGATACCATGGAGCGCGAGGGCGAACGGCGTTACCTGCACCACTACAACGCGCCGGGCTACACGGTTGGCGAAGTCCGTCGTCTCGGTAGTCCCGGTCGCCGCGAAATCGGCCACGGCTACCTAGCCGAACGAGCGCTGACAGCCGTATTGCCAAGTGAGAGTGAGTTTCCATACATGATTCGTTCGGTGACTGAGATTATGTCTCAGAACGGCTCGACCTCCATGGCCGCTACTTGTAGTAGCTGTATGGCTTTGCTGGATGCTGGCGTACCGCTCAAGGCGCTAGTCAGCGGTATCGCCATGGGCTTGATGGTTGATGGTGACAAGTTCTATGTATTGAGCGATATCGCGGATGCCGAAGACTTTGCCGGTGATATGGACTTCAAGGTCACCGGAACGCCCAAGGGCATCACCGCATTGCAGATGGATATGAAGGTCCACGGCTTGCCAGTGGAAGTGCTCCAAAAGGCGTTGGAACAGGGCAAAGACGGCCGCACACACATCCTGGAGCACATGCTGACGACTATCTCTAAGCCGAACGAGATGAGTCCCTACGCACCGCGTGTCGAGTCCATCCAGATCAACCCGGACAAGATCCGCGAGGTCATCGGCAAGGGCGGCGAAACCATCCAGAAGATTACTGGCGAAACCGGTGCCGACATTGACATCAAGGACGACGGCACCATCATGATCGCCAGCCCGGACGGCGCTAGTATCGCTGCCGCCAAGCAGTGGATTAACGACATCGTCGCTGAGCCGGAAGTTGGGACTATCTATCACGACAAACCGGTGGTCAGTGTCATGGATTTCGGCGCCTTTGTGCAAATCATGCCGGGCAAAGACGGCCTAGTACACATTAGCGAACTGTCCGAAGAGCGCGTCAATAAGACCAGCGACGTCGTCAAAGAAGGCGACAAAGTAACAGTGAAGCTAGTCGCCATCGACGACCGCGGCCGCCTGCAACTCAGCATGAAAGCCGCCCAAAGAGAATTGAAGGATGAATCAAAATAAATCCATAGTTCATTCCTGGCAACGAACAAGGTTTGCAAAGTTTGTTCGGCGTAATAAATGGTTTTTTGCGCTCAATGGCTGGCTTTTTAACACTTCGACTCTTCCGTCGTTGGCAATTATTTGCTCGTTCGCCCTACCTTTCTTGATCATACTGTTACCAAGCTCACGAGAAAGGCTCATGGGTTTTTACGTCTGGCTTGGCCTGCTATGCGTGTTTGAAATCCTGGTGCTTGTCGCGTTAAAAGGAAGTGATGACACATAAGCTGCACCGCTGGCATAAGACGATATTGGGCTTACTGGTTTTCGCCCTTGTCGAGCTGGGTATTACCTACGGTTTCATTTGCCTAGCCATCGACCGCGGCAACTTACTGTACTACCTACTGGCTTTCGTCTTTTTGGTCGGCAGTTTGCAAAACCTATTCAAATTAATTGGAAAACTGTTCTATGACAAAAAAGTATAGTTTCAAAAAAGTATTGACCGTAGCCTTGCTTGCCGCCATTCTTTTTGTCGTTACATATCCTCATTTCAATAAGGAGGACTACGGCGCCAATGACGGGGGTACTAATTTGTCGTTTGGCTGGAAGCCTACTGTGGATGAGCACAGTTGCGAACAATCTGATTTTGGTTGGCCATTCATAGCTAATCGTAGTAATCCTCAGTGTGGGATCATGTATATTAATAATTTTGCAGAAGCATTAGACTTGGCGATAATACCAGTTGTTTATATACCTTTAGCGGCTTTGATAGTATATGGAATTGGATTTGGGAAGCGAAAGTTAATATCATAATGGGCATGCAACCGAGCCTTGTTAAGCGCATGGTTATTACGATTCTATTTGTGTTGATTCTGGCCTTAGCAATGTTTGTGTTGCCAATAGGCAATGGGTATTTTCGTTTAAGTAAGCCTGATATGGGTCCCGTGATTACTGGCGGTTGTGTTATGTCGGCTAATAGTATGAATTGTCCTGCACTCCATAGTGATTATAGTGGTGTATGTGGATCCGGATCCGGATCCGTGGCATGGCCTGATAGTGCTGTTCGTTTAGTTAACTATGGCCTCCCCTTTTCTTACTACACTACGACGCATCCTAATAAAGGACAGATTTGCCCGTTCGGAGATTATGACGATGCTCCGTACCCCATTAATAGAGCTGCTTTTGTGATTGATGTTCTATGCTATGTTGGTTTGGTTGTTTTGGGTGAGGTATTGTTGCGAAAAGCAGCATCAAGGGGTAATCAGCATGAAAAAAACTAAACAGCAACAGCTTGACGAGATTAAGCAGCAGATCTTGGATGATAAGGTTTGTCCGGAGTTGGCTGAAGGAGCTACGCAGTTGGTGTTTGGCGACGGGAATCCGGACGCGAAGTTGGTTTTCATTGGCGAGGCGCCGGGGAAGAACGAGGATTTGCAGGGAGTACCGTTTGTGGGGGCAGCCGGGAAGTTTCTCGACGAAATGCTAGGCATGATTGACCTCAAACGGGAGGATATTTACATTACCAACATCGTCAAATACCGCCCGCCGAACAACCGCGACCCCTATCCTGACGAGAAGAAAGCCTTTTTACCATATTTACAGAGCCAGCTAGAAGCGATTCAGCCCAAGGTCGTCGTTACCTTGGGCCGTCACGGCCTCAATTGCTTCTTGCCGGATCTGCAAATCAGCCAGGTTCACGGCCAGCCGAAGCGTATTCGCCTGATGTTTAAAGGTCAAGATTCGGGAGTAGGGGGCCACGGAAAGGGTGCTACGCAAGGCGCTGGCGAGCAGCGGACCGCAGCCGTACGAAAAAGTACGGCGCAGGAAGCAGCGCAACCAGCAACGCCGCAGAGTGCCTTTTCCGTGGTCATCCTACCGCTGTTCCATCCGGCCGCGGCGCTCTACAACGGCGCTATGCGGCAGACGCTGATCGACGATTTCGCGTTGATTCCAACCATCATTAAGAAGATTCCAAGCAAGTAAATAAGGAGTTTGTCTTAAAGTAAGTACCCACCAAATGCCGTCATTCCCAGCTTGACTGGGAATCCAGTAAAAAAGAATTCTTATTTGACTGGATCCCCGCTTTTGCGAGGATGACGCAGGTAAAGACAGGCTATTGCAAGAGAAAGGAAATCTATGCAACCAACAAATAACAACAAACCAAGCCGTCCTCCCAGAAATAATTCGGGGCAGGGCGGCCAGAATGGCCAGAAACGCGGCGGCAACAGACGCCCATCGGACCAGAAGTCCCAAGGGACGCCAATCACGACCAGCCTGACCACCTCGCGTGGCCAAGCTGTCCGCGCCCAGCGCCGCAGCCAGCAAGATGCCCAGCGCATCGCCAACCAGTACGTTTCGGCCGATAACGCCAAGCCGGCGCGCGCCAACGTCATTGATGACACCCCGCGCCTGAAGATTATCGGCCTCGGCGGTATGGATGGCGGCGGTTCTAAGAACATGATTCTTGTCGAGTATATGAATGACGCCGTCATTTTGGACTGCGGCAACGACCTTGGCGTCGATTTGCCCGGCATTAACTACGGTATCGCCGACACGACGTACTTGGAGCAAATCAAGCCCAAGCTGCGCGCTTACATCATCACCCACGGGCACTTGGACCACATCGGCGGCTTGCCGCACATCGTACCGAAGTTCCCGGCGCCGATTTATGGTAGTAAGTTCACTATCGGCCGTGTCGAGGAAATCTTCGAGAACTTCGGTTTGCCGATGCCCGACGGCTTCGAGCTGAAGACGGTCATGATGAACGAGAATACCCATGAACGCCTGAAAATCGGCGAATTCTTCGTCGAGCTGGTACGCATCACGCACTCCATTCCCGGCAGTACCTGCATCGTGCTCGACACGCCCGTTGGCCGGATCATTAACACCGGTGACTTCCGGCTTGACCCGAACCCGCTGGACCATGAGCGCAGCGATATCGAGCGCCTGACCGAGCTTGGCAAAGAAGGCGTTTTGGCGCTGCTCAGCGAGAGCACCACGACCGAACGCCTGGGCCGGACCCCGTCGGAATCGACCATCGAGCAAAGCTTTAAAGACATCATGAACCAGGCGCCAGGCAGGATTTTCGTCGGCTTGTTCTCGACCAATATGAACCGCGTCCAAATGATCATTAACGCCGCTGTCCACAGCGGCAAGAAGGTCGCCATGGACGGCCGCAGCATGGTTAGCACGCTGGACATGGCGGTCCGCCACGGTTTCGTCCGTATCCCCAAGGGTACGTTCGTGCCAATCGCTTCGGCCGCCACCATGAAAGACACCGATCTAGTCGTCGTTTGTACCGGCTCCCAGGGCGAGCCCAGCTCCGCCTTGCAGCGCATGAGTAATGGCGAACACCGCCACGTCAAACTCAAGGAACAAGACACCGTTATCTTGTCCAGCACGCCAATCCCGTACTCGGGCAACGACGCCAAGATTCGCGTCATGGTCGACGATTTCCTCAAGAAAGGCGTCCACGTCTTCCGCCACGAAACCCGTGAGCTGGACGGCATCGGCCCGCTGCACGTTTCCGGCCACGCTTCGCGCGACGAATACGCTGATATGATCGAAATGACCCAGCCCAAGTTCTTCATCCCGATCTACGGCGACTTTACCAGCAAGAAGTACCACGTCGACATCGCTATCGAACATGGCGTTCCGCGTGCTAATACGCTTAGCGTGGGTAACGGGCAAGTCATCGCCTTAACGCCCGATAAGATGGAACTAGCCGGCGAAGTGCCGTGCGGCACCATGTTGGTTGACCAGACCGGCTATATCGTCAACAACGTGGTAGTCAAAGACCGCGTCCTGCTGAGCGAAGAGGGCCTGGTGGCTATTGTCCTGACTGTCGATAAGAAGACCGGTGCCTTACTGACTAGCCCTGACATCATTAGTCGCGGCTTCATATATATGCGTGACAACGAAGAAATCATGAATGGCCTGCGGACCGAACTGAAACGGGCAGTACAGCAGCGTTTCAAACGCGTTGATTTGGACCGCTTCAAGGTCGAGCTGAAGGAACACGTCATGCACTATCTATTCGAACACACCCAGCGCAGCCCGATTGTCATTCCAGTCATCAATGTCATCAGCGGTGGTGGCGGTGCCAAGAAACAAGGGCAGGGTGGTGATGCCAACAAACAGGGTTCGCAACAAACCGGCCAACAGTCTGTCGAGCAACCTAAGTCTCCCGAAGAAGTCGCTGCCGACCAGCAGAAGCGTTTCCAGGAAATGCGCGCCCGCCTGCTCACCCAAGATGCCCGTATTGACTAGTGGGGAATAGGTGGGTCCGGCCGGGTAAAGATAAGAATAACGTCCGCGGCTCTGGCCGAGAGTTGCCTGGCTTGTTGGGCGACCGTACGTTCGGTGCTGGCCTGTCGTGAAGCGCGGTGGTCGTAGTGTACAGGTATTGTTGTTTCGCTGCTGGCAAGATCCACGGCAGTTTGTCCTGTTCGTAAGGAGAACTCGTCAGCCGTTAATCCGTCCGGTGGTCTTTGGGCATTGAAGCGGGTTAAGGGCTCTCCACTCTGAACGAGCCGCTCAAAAATGATATCCGCGGCGGCGCTTGCCTGTATCCTTACCGCAGAGTCAAGGTGATGATTTCTTCGTCTTTCGCGCCATTCTTCGAACATGTTAGTTAGTATTTATACTCAAAAAACTAACACTAGGCAAGCACAAGAGGATTGACTACAGTTGTAAAAATTGCTATAATATTGTTAGGTAAACGCCTATCGCGTGCCTTTAACTGGTATAATAATCGAAAGCACTATGGCAAAAAAGAAAAAACCGGTCAGAAAGAAAAAAGTCGAAGTTCCCGCCGAACGGTCACCGTTCTGGGCGCTGAGCGGCGCCATTATACTCGTATTGGTCGCGCTGCTATTGCTACTGGGCGGCTTCGGTACCGGCGGTCCATTGCCGGTGAACCTCTTCCATGGCGTCTACTGGACGCTGGGGTGGGCAGCCTATCTGTCACCTGTCGCGTTGGCGTACTGGGGCGTGTATAAGTTCACTGCTGAGGACCGTAAGATTTCGCCCGGCAAATTGCTTGGTATGCTGGCGGTATTACTATTTGCTAGCGGCTTGAGTGACACGGTATTTGCCTCCAAGAACGTGGCTGGCAGTTGGACCGGCGGGCATGGCGGTACGCTCGGTAAGGGCGTTGGCGGAGTAGTGCTGAAGGCTTTGGATAAAATTCCGGCATCAGTGCTATTGTTTGTTTTCACGCTGTTGGCGATATTTTTTGCCTTTGGTATTTCGCTCAAAGTGCTGCTCAAGCTCGGTGATTTGTTCAAACGGCCAGAAAGCGATGAAGAATCCGAACTAGCAGCGCTGAAGGCCAAAGCTGCTGAGCAGCCCGGCTTTAAACTCAATGAGGGTGTTCCGGTCGAGCACCACGGCCGCAATGAACAAGCCGCCCGTTTATCGACCCTTAAGAACACAGCCCAAAAACTGACTTCCACCGAGAGTCACGACGCTTTAACGACCGCCAGCGACCCGGATTGGCAATTCCCCAGCATCGACTTGCTTAACAAGAAGCAGGATAAGGCCGATGCTGGCGATGTTAACGCCAATGCTCAGGCTATTCACGATACCTTTGCCAACTTTAATATTGACGTTGAGATGGAGGGGGCCAACATTGGTCCGCGCGTTACCCAGTACACGCTCAAGCCACCTACCGGTGTCAAACTAACCAAAATCACCGCGCTTGAGAACAACTTGTCACTCGACTTGGCAGCCCACAGTATCCGCATGGAGGCTCCCATACCCGGCAAGCGGGCCGTCGGTATCGAAGTACCGAATGTGAAGTCCGCGACGGTACGCACCAGCTCTATATTGTTGGCGCGTGAGTGGCAGGAACTCAAAAGTCCGCTTGGTATCGCTATCGGCAAAGACATTTCTGGTACACCAATTGTGGCCGACCTGGATAAGATGCCGCATATGCTGGTGGCCGGCCAGACCGGTTCCGGTAAATCCGTCATGATCAACACTATCCTGACCAGCTTGTTATACCGTAATTCGCCGGCCGACCTGAAGCTTATTCTGGTCGACCCCAAACGGGTTGAACTGAAGCCCTATGACGAAATTCCGCATCTCCTAACACCGGTCATTACTGAACCCGAGAAATGTATCAGCGCGCTCAAGTGGGCCGTAGCCGAAATGGAACGCCGCTACCGAGCGCTGTCTGAGGTTGGCAAACGCGACATTGCCGCCTATAACAGTCTCAAAAAAGAAGAGGGCATGCCGTACATAGTCATAGTCATAGACGAGTTGGCCGATTTGATGATGATGGCTGCCCGCGACGTCGAGGCGCTGATTGTGCGTATTGCCCAGAAGGCTCGGGCTGTCGGTATCCACCTCGTACTGGCTACCCAGCGTCCGTCAGTCGACGTCATTACAGGCCTCATTAAGGCTAACGTGCCAGCCCGCATTGCTTTCACGACGGCTTCTCAGGTTGACTCGCGGACAATTATCGACCAAGTTGGCGCCGAGAAGTTATTGGGCCAGGGCGATATGCTGCTGTTGACGTCTGATATGCCGAAACCTAAGCGCGTCCAAGGTGCCTATATTGGTGAGGACGAAACGACCAAAATCACAGACTTTATTCGCATGCAGCGCCCACCGCAGTACGACGACGAAGTAGTTAGCCAGCCAGTACAGCTCAATGGCAAGGGCGGGGTAGTCGCCGACTATGGTGCTAATGAGGCTGATGATGATATGTTCCGCGATGCTGTTGGCGTAGTGATTGAAAACCGCAAGGCCAGTACCAGCTTATTGCAGCGCCGCCTGCGCATCGGCTACGGCCGGGCTGCCCGTTTGATTGAGCAGATGGAAGAGCAGGGTATTATCGGCCAAGCCGATGGTTCCCGTCCGCGCGAGGTGCTGGTCAGCTCGCTCGAGGATGTCTTTGGTGGAGCGACTACCGAAGCCGACGCCGCACTCGACGAGAACTTCCCTGGCTGAGGCCTACTACTATCATAAGTTTAAGCGTCTGAAGCTTCCATCAGCCGCGCGTGAATAACGGGATGGATTGCTTGACGGGGGAGTAGCAGCATAGCTACAAATCCGGTCGCCGTCTTGCGCTTTTTTTCAGCCGGGTCTAAATCCTCGAACTGTTGATACCTAGCTCGCCATTCTTCATACGAGCCTACATTGGGAACATGTTGTGAGACGTGCGTGTATGCATCATGGAGTTCTTCTTCGGAAAAATCACCAGGCATAGCCGTTTCGGGCATTAGGTCGACAAACCTGTCGAAAAAGAGTCGTGGGGTTACCAGCACTGTGTGTACGTTCCGCTGCACTGCTAATATCCCTATGATTTGAAATGGAGTATCCTCAACTTCTGGAGATTCGGCGTACTCTCTAAGGATTGATCCAAGTTCATCGGCCAATGGTTCCGCCTCATCTTCTGGTGGAATAGGTACCGAACCACGCACTTCTTCCAGGCACGCTTCCTTAATCAAGCCAGCAATGCCCGCGGTTTTACCAGAAGGAGGAAAGAATTCTTGACGTATAAGAGGGTCCAAATCATCCGGGGTAATGTAGGCTACCATTCGTTGGACGGGGTCAAGCGCCCTTGATGCTAGCAGGTCGGGCGGTCCGAAATCTACAATATCAAACAGCTCACTGTGTCCTCCGGCGGTCATCGCTATCATATTAAGAGAGGCTGAGTCTATTTGCTGGCGATACGTCTCTGTCATAGTCCAGTACATATTTTCATAATTTAGGAATTCTGTCTAGTTTGGTGTATTGATTACTTAGCCCATATATAGTATTATTTAGGTACTATTAACTTCAGCTCATGACCTCTCGTGTATGTGGGCTGTCCTCGTCAAACGGCGGGGTAACCGAAGGAAGGAACAAAGCTTTGAATCAGTACGAAATTGCCGTATTGTACCACCCCGACTTGGAAGTCGACCTCACAAAGGCCGAAGACCGTGTCAAGAAAATTATCGCCGACAATGGCGGTAAGGTAGTCAGTGCCGACAACTGGGGTAAGCGCAAGCTAGCCTACAACATCAAGGGCAACGAGCATGCCTTGTATGTTTTCTACACTGTAGAGTTACCCGGCGAAGGTGTTCAAAAAGTAGA
>DATHNF010000002.1:0-13534 GCA_035486285.1 Verrucomicrobiia bacterium
GTGTCTTGATCGGTTATAGCGTAGCTCACTACAAACTCCAGAGGAAGAGATCATTCTGGATTATCATCATCGGGCTAGCGGCGGCTATTGGCCTGCATGGGCTCTATGACTTCGGCCTATTCACTGCTACGGGTTGGGGGCTGCTAAGCTCTATGATTCTTACTATTGTTATTAATGGCAGCGTTTTTGTGCTCTTCGCCAAAGCCCGGCGGGCTGACGCCACGCGCGGCCTGGGGACAATTGGTAATAACCTGTACTGCCGAAGTTGTGGTTGGCCAAATCCCAAGCACTTCATGTTTTGCGTGCAGTGCGGGAAGAGGACATAAGCATAAGCTCTATTGACTTTTTGGTGTCCAGTATTTAAGATTATGGCATGAAATGCCCTAAGTGCGGTCAAGATGTTATAGCCGGGGCACAGTTTTGCGGAAATTGCGGGAATGTGCTGCGGCCCTCTCCTCCAACAGCCCCTCTTGGGCCACCAGCACCAGCTCCGATGGCACCACCGAGCCAGGCATCATTTTCCCCAGCTGGACCACCGGCCGGCGCGGTCGTCGGAGGGCAGCCGCCACAACCACAGCCACAACCAGCTCCAGCTGCTGGTTACGCCCCGCCCCAAATGCCAGGTCCAGCCAATCCGTTTGCCGGGCAGCCTAGCAACAAAGACTATTTGACCACGTTTCTACTGGCCCAGTTCTTGGGCGTGTTCGGTGTTGACCGCTTCTATCTTGGCCAAGTTGGGCTAGGTATCCTGAAGCTGGTCACGTTTGGCGGCTGTGGCATTTGGGCCTTCATTGATACGCTACTGCTCATCACCGGCAACCGCAAAGACAAATGGGGACGAGAGCTTCTAGCCCGCGAGAAAAACCACCGTCTCAGCGTCATTATCTTCGTTGTCATGATTGTGCTGAGCATCATATCTTCGACGCTTAGGTTTGTCTTGACAGCAAAACACTAGAGGCGTATGAAACAGCTCATGCTCGAAGCCCTAACTCTTGCTTCGGCACGAGGCCGCTTGGCAAGTTTCTCAGTACTCAGTACCGCCATCTACCTCAGCCGTTATCACTGGCTTGATCACTTATCCTTATGGGGCAACCTGGGGTTTTCGCGGGCTCCCTCAATTGGCTTAACGAGGGCTTACTGGTTGCTACTGCATGGCCAACCGGTTGCGGCCTGGCACCGTAACTGGCTGATCTATATCGTGCTGGCCGTTGGCGTACCGCTGCTGCTCAAAGATCTAGCCGCTTTGCTGGCCCGACGACCAGGCAGGCACAGCATCTCGATAGCATGATTGCTTCCGCAAACAGATAAAGTTCAGTATAGTAGGTGCCAGCATCCCGCTATCAAGTATGCCCCGGTAGCTCAGCTGGATAGAGCAGAGGACTTCTAAGCCTAAGGTCGCAGGTTCGAATCCTGCCCGGGGTACCATAATGGTTATGCTAGTAAGTACTGACTAAAAACTTAGATCTATATCCAAATCCGTAACGGATATTTTCTTATTACCGCTTAACTCATATAAGTTAAAATCATTCATCCAGACGTTGCCCGGCCCCACAAGCAACACGCCAAAATTAAGGACTGAGCTTTCAATTGGTACATCCATAGTAATATGAACCTGCTTCCAATTCGTTGCTCCTTTTAGGGGGCGATCTTGCATGTTATCAAACCATAGGCATTTCATATTGTCATCATCCAAGCGAGCCCAAAGGCCCGCCCATTGTTTTACGTCTCCAGTTTTAATAACAGCTGTAAGCTCAAGCTTTTTACCAATGTAGTCTTCTATATTGGTTTGCTGCATTAAGGTACCAAACCCTTTAAAGTTTTTTCGTTTTGATTTAATAAATCCGCTGGGTGCTTTGCTATATACTACCGCTTTATCGGTTCCGACTTCGTAACAATCTGGGTTGTCACCAGATATAAACCAACCTTTTTGAACAGGTCGTGTGCTTCGCAGCTCCTCGGGACTAACAGTTAAGGGTAGCGCAATATTATCCCAAGATTCATTTTTTATTGCTTCTTTTTCTACTTCAATCCACTTTTCCAACAAAATTGGATCTTCCTTAATATCACTTTTAATTGCCGACGAGAGAAGTTGTGTAGCGTATGTTGCCGTTGTACTACCGTCAAGACCAGCAGCTAGCTCCAAAGCCTTTTTCGTGCGGGGGCTTAATGTGACGCTTATCCGATTCTGTACACTCATATGCACCATTATAGCTACTAATTAGATGCTGTCAATATCTTATTCTTGCTTTTCTGGCCTTATAAAACGCTCAACTTATTAGATTGGTGCTGAGGAGGCTATTCTAAGCGGTAACTCTTTTGAATTTAGTGAGAAGCGAAGTTTCAGAAGAGGTATAATGACTTCATCATATAAGTAAGGCGGGGAGGGGCGTATGGAAGAATCACAACAAGGGTCACAGACACCACAGAAACCTACGAAAGGTTACGGTAAGCGCCCCGTGTGGCAATGGGTTGTTCTCTACGTGATCATCGCTATCATTGTGTACGGCTTAATCTACCTGTTGTTCATACACAAAAGCGGTGGCACTACTACCAGCACCAGCGGTTACTAGACTATTGGCAGCACTATTTGTAAAAAAGTAGTCTTTCAAGTATAATCACCTCTGTTCTTGCCACAAAACCAAAAGTTTAAAATGCCCTGCATTTTGAATTTTTGAGAGGAGGAACATAGCCGTAGGCCGAAGCTTTTGCCATCTAGGCAAAACGAGGGAACGGCGTAAGTTCCGACGAGGCGGGTGTAGCTCAGTTGGTTAGAGCGTCTGGTTGTGGTCCAGAAGGCCGTGGGTTCGAGCCCCATCACTCGCCCCATAAAGTCCCAGGATTTTATGTAGACACGAGCGAAGCGTGTTATTTCATATTATTATGCTTCTCATTCAAAGATTCTACTAGGAGACACTATGCGACTAAAGGAAGGTCATATCGGTATCGGCGCCAGCACAGCGCTGTTCATTGCGGCTAGCGCAACCTTAGCGAAAACAATTCCCGAAGCAAGCAAACCAAATCCTGATAGAGCAGTACCCGGCGTGTTGCAACGTTACGCCGGCCAGTTTGCACATCGTAGTATTGCAACAACACCAGAGCGCACAAGGAGTAGCTCCGCGAGGACAGACCTACTGAGCGCCGCAGCCTGCCTTGGGCTGGTATACGGGATGATTGGTGCGGTGTGTTCTTATGAAAGCCTAACCAGGAGCAGACAAGAACAAGGCGCTCATGCGGCAGACACCCAAGACCAACAAGATATCTTGGATACCGCCTAACGCCACCTGCTTAAATATAAGTTGTTATACTGGTAGCAAACAACCAACAATCGGAGATGTGATGAAACGACTGCTACAGTTTTCGCGTGAGTACAGGCTGTTCGGTGCGGCACTTTTGACCGTTATTATCGGCCTCGTACTGCAGTTCACCCACCAGCATACGGCTGCCCGTTGGCTCCTGAGCAGTGTGGCAATTATCGAAGTCTTACCGCTGGTTTGGAGCATGTGGCAGGACGTCCGCTCCGGCAAGTACGGCATTGATATCCTGGCCGCCACAGCAATCATAGTTTCAGTTATATTAGGGCAATACTGGGCGGCAATTGTTGTCGTATTGATGTTGACCGGTGGTGAAACACTTGAGGACTATGCTGAACACCGGGCCAGGAGCGAACTCGACGCGCTGCTGGCACATGCTCCACAGCAAGCCCATGTCATTCGTAAAGGCAAGACCATGGACGTGCCGGTCAGCGAACTACGCGTCGGCGACAAACTGATTATCAAAGCTGGTGAACTGGTACCCGTCGATGCCAAGGTCATAGAGGGCAGCGCCAGCTTCGACGAATCTTCGCTGACTGGCGAGAGTCTCCCACAGACGAAAACATTGGGTCAACAGCTGCTCAGCGGCGCTATTAACCTGGATGGTGCCGTGACGGGACAGGCAACCGCCAGCGCCGAGGATAGCCAATACCAGCAGATTATTCGCTTGGTGCGCGGCGCGGCGAGCAGCCAGGCGCCGTTTGTGCGGCTCGCCGATCGCTACAGCTTGCCGTTTACTTTAGTCGCTTATGCTATCGCGCTCGGTGTTTGGGCAGTTAGCGGCCATGCTATTCGCTTCTTGGAAGTTATCGTCGTAGCCACGCCATGCCCTTTATTACTGGCGGCACCAATCGCTCTCATCAGCGGCATGGCCCGTGCCAGCCGCTACGGTATTATCGTCAAGACCGGTTCAGCGCTGGAGCGTCTGGCCGAAGCCAAGACGATAGCCTTTGATAAGACTGGCACGCTTACCAATGGAGTTTTACAGGTTGATAGCATCAAAACCTTTGGGCCTTACAAGCAGGATGAAGCACTGGCGCTAGCTGCTAGCTTGGAGCAGAGTTCCAATCATATCCTAGCCCAGGCAGTTGTTTCCAGCGCCCGAACCAAACACCTAAAACTTATTAAGGCCAAGCAGATTCAAGAGATAGCCGGCCAGGGCTTGCGGGCTACTGTCAAAGGCCAGCAAGTACTTGTTGGGCGCTATAGTCTTTTGGAAGAAGCGGGAGTGTCCCTGCCCAAAGGTGTCAGGCAAAGCCAGATCAAACAAACTGCCATCTACATAGCAGTAGACGGTAGCCTAGCCGGCATCATTACGCTCAAGGACACAGTACGCCCCGAGAGTAAGGCAACGCTTGATACGCTGCGCGACTTGGGTGTAGGCGACTTCTTAATGATTACTGGTGATAATCAAGCGGCCGCGCGAGCTATTGCCCAGAAATTAGGCATCACCCATGTGCACGCCGATACCCTACCTGCCGACAAACTGCGTATTCTGGAAGAGGTTAAGAACCGGCCGCTGGCTTTCGTAGGCGATGGCGTCAACGACGCTCCGATTCTGACTGGTGCCGACATTGGTATCGCGCTTGGAGCCCGCGGCTCAACCGCTGCCAGCGAGTCGGCCGACATGGTCATTATGCTTGACGACATTAGCCGGGTAGCCACGGCAGTAGCCATCGCCAAACGCACCTTCCAGATTGCCCGGCAGAGTATTCTTGTTGGCATTGGTTTGAGCTTGGTATTGATGCTCATTTTCGCTACCGGCAAGTTCTCCCCGCTAGCTGGTGCCATTATTCAGGAGGTCGTCGACGTAGTGGTTATCTTCAACGCCTTGCGCGCCCATGTGATTAGCTTCGACACATAGCTTCTAGGGAGCTATAGGGATTTACTTAATGATAAGCCCGGCCGCCACGAAAAGCGGCACAATGAGGTTGTCAAAACCACGCGCGCCAATGTTCTCCAAAACGGTTGCCACCAATGATATTGATAGCAATAACGGCAGGTGCAGCATACCGGGCGATAGCATGCCGTAGCCGCCCAGTATTAGGCATGACGCCACGAAAAAAGTCAGCGTCCCCACCAGGCTCTTCGGCGAGCCTAACACGACATACCGGTGCCGGTTACCATAACGCGTACCTATAATAGCTGCCAAGCCATCTGCCAAACTCATCTCTAATAACGCGGCAGTATATACATGGGGGTGCCGGGCCACGATGAAAGCCAGGCCGCCTACCACTGCGGCAAACCAGAACTCGCCCCACGTCGGCCGCTGCACACTATGGATGGCCCGGAAGATATGCAAATACTTAGACAAAGCCACGACGACAAGAAAAGCCATGCTCAGCAATTCAATATCGCGAACACTCAAAAAATACGGCCAAAACGCCACGAAACTACCAACCGTGATATGTACAAACTTACGGCTCAGCTCGCCATGCGTCCGATGCTGTCGCCACCAGGTTTCGCTAGCCACTAATATCACAAACACGGCTAAGATTGTCAGTACCAAGGTCATGCCAGCTATTGTACGCTCCTCTACCAAATCAAACACCCATCATGCAGGGCCAAGAAGTATCAAATGGCTGGTCGGGGTGGCGAGATTTGAACTCACGACCTCCGCGTCCCGAACGCGGCGCGCTACCAAGCTGCGCTACACCCCGAAAGACCCGGTGAGCCCTTCGGTTGGGACGAGCAAAGCGCCCTTAGTGAAACTACACCGAGCATACTATGTATTGCCCACAACAGGGGTTGATTATAACGAATAGAGCTCTCGATTACCACCCGACTGAACAGTATTGTTCCTTACGGTTGGTCTTTGGGGCGGAAGATAGTACCTGGTTCTGGCCCGTGCGGATTTGACAACCGACTAAGCCGCGTGGCCATGTCTGTATCCGGCGCTGACGGATCTGCAGGTGGCAATGTGACTGGTGCTGGATGATCCGTCATATTACCGCCCGGAGAAACAGGAGCAGGGGGAGTAGGCCAACCAGCTGGAGCTGGGGTCGGACCGCCAGGGCGACCACCAAATAAGTGACGCAAGAAGTCGCCCGCTGATGGCCCGAAGAAGTTAATGCCCAGTCCCGTGAGCAAGATGATGCCAAAAACCAAGAGGTAGAGCCAAGTAAGGTTAGTAGACTTTGAAGCAGCATTCTTGATAACCAGGTGCTGGGTGGCCTGTTTGGTTGCGCCGTTGGTGTAGTACGTTTTGCTGACTAGGCTATAGGTACCGTTCTTGAGCTTACTAGTGTTAATGTTGTACTTGTATGGAGGCTTCGTTTCGGTATCGACCAGCTTTCCGCCAAGATAGTACTCAACCTTGTTGACGCCGTCGGATTGTACGGTAGTTGGCTCAACGCTAACTGGTGCGGTGACACCAACAGAGCCATTGTCAGGCACTGTAACAGGGGTGGTACCACCGGCGCTAGAGCCGCTACTACTACCGGAGCTGGAACCGGAAGTTGTTGTTGGCGCAACACTGATACTGGTACTTTTGTGGTTAGTGGTCACAGGGGTAGGAGCTGGTGTAGGAGAGGATGTAGGGCCAGGTGTGGGCGTAGGAGTGGGCGTGGAGGTCGACGGAGCACTCAAGGTGTATGTGGCACTCGGAGATGTAGTTAATACATTGCCCGATATAGAAGTTACGCCAGGCGGCAAGATATATGAATTAGGCGAAGCCGCAAAACTAACGGTAGCCGAGCCGGCACTTACTACCTTAAAGGTAATGGTGGTGACAGTACCAGTGCTGCTGCCACCTAGCTGGGAGCGAGTAATCGTTACACTGTTACCAGTGGCGGCATCACTGCCATTTGGATTAAAGCTGAACGGCGCCACGGTGGTGTCACCGACAAATTGTAAACTAGATGGGAATTGGACAACTGCCTGAACGGTTGTCGCGGCAGTACCGCTCTCCTGGACTGCAACAGTAAAGCTGCTCCCGACACTGTAGCTGCCACTACCTGGGCTGAACGTCAAGCTGCCGGTGGCAGCATAGCTAGCACGCATCAAACTAAAGCCCGCAATAGCGACAATCAACACTGCCACGACTAGTTTTGTGCGCGTTATAGTACGGACGATTGCTGTTTTCATAATGATTTGCCCCAATTAGTTGCCAAGGCGTTTAAGTCAAAGCCATTGATTGTAGTGTCGCCATTAGCGTCACCCCCCGTGGGTAGCATACTGGTCGTGAGCCAATTGGTGGCCAACGCATTCAGATCAAAGCCATTGACCGTCAAGTCACAGTTGAAGTCTCCAGCTAGGCCACCACTAGATGTCGGCACAGAAACAGTAGCTGCCGGGCCTTCGCCGGCACTGTTAAAGGCTTTGACCGTTACAGTATACGTAACAGCCGGGGCTAGGCAGCTCAGTGTGCCGCCGGTAGAGGTGAAAGTATCCTTACTGGATGTATCCAGGACACCATTTATATAGACATGGTAACCAGTCACGCTACCGGTGGAGGGAGCAGTCCAAGTCAGGTTGGCTGATTGCGAGGCAACAATCGGAGCTGTTGGGCTTCGGGGAGCTGAAGGAGCAGCTCCGCTAGCAGCTAGTGTCTGTACAGAGTTGGAGTTAGTTTTAGTACTCTCATTACCGGCACCATCAAGAGCGCTGACTTGGTAAGTATAGCTAGTGCTGGCGGCAACGTTTGTGTCGCCGTAACTGAGAGTGGTTGTGCCGGTAATGGTAGTAAGCAAGGTGAAGTTGCTGCAACTACTGCCAACACAGCGATAAATCTTATAACCCGTCACAGCAATATTGTCGCTAGCAGCAGGCCAACTCAAGCTAACCTGTGTGCTACTAGTTGCAGTAGCGGTCAGGCTGGTTGGCGCAGTTGGAGCCGTAGTATCGGCTAGAGTGGGTACAGTAATATGAGCAGCGGTTTGGGTTTTGTCTGAGGTGTGGCCGCTAGTGTCAAATGCCTCAACAGCGTAGACATAGCTAGTGTTGGGTGTTAGCCCAGTAATAGTCGCAGTAAGGGTTGTGGTGCCAGTAATAGTAGCGCCGCTAACCAAGGTATATGTAGAACCATTAACCTGGTAAACATGATATCCGTTAAGGGTACAGCCAGTGCTAGCCGTGCTGGCTGTCCAGTGGAAGCTGACACTCGTAACAGTAGTCGTGCCCGCGGCCGGTGTGCCTGGCTGTGAAGGATTGCCGCTACAAGTTGGTGCTGGCGTGGTGGCGTTGTCGGTGTTGCTTGGGGCGCTTTCGTTCCCGTTATTATCTACAGCCGTGACAACATAATTATAGGCGGTGCTGGCGGACACCGTAGTGTCACTGTAAGAAGTGCCGGTCACAGGCGTGCCACCATTAATGGGCGCATTCGCCGTATTGGGCGTGCAGGTAGATCCCGTACATCGATAGACATTATAGCCATCGATACCGACACCACCCGGATTGGGCAGGTCACCATTGCCTGTCCAGCTCAAGTTAACCTGGCTGGCATTGGCAGGTGTAGCAGTTAAACTACTCGGCGCATTTGGTGCTAGGTTATCAACAACAGTCGTGAAGGTAGCTCCAGCGCTTTGACTAGATATATTGGAGCCACTGTCTACAGCTTCGACAGTATACGTATTGCTACTACCGGCTGTCAGACCAGTGTCAGGGAAACTGTTCGTAGTCGGAGCACCGACTTGCGACCCATTTCGGAATACCTTATAGCCAGTGATACTACAGCCCGACGTTGGGCTGGGAGCTGTCCAGCTGAGGCCAATGGTGGTATATGTAGAGCTGGTTTTGGTCAGACCGGTTGGGGCGGCCAGCGTACCGGATGTACAAGTCGGGGCGTTATTCACCGTCACGGTAACAGCGCTACTTGTTCCAATATTATTTGAGGGATCGTAAGCTTTGGCGGTAATACTGTGGCTACCGTTAGCTACCGTCGTGGTGTTCCAGCTAAACGTATACGGGCTGGTTGTGTCAGTTCCTAGCAACGTGGTACCGTCATAAAACTCTACTTTGCTCACTGTGCCGCTATCGTCACTGGCAGTGGCCGTCAGGCTCGTCGTACCAGATACCGTTGCCCCGTTGGCTGGAGCAGTTACCGAAACAGTGGGAGGGGTAGTGTCGGTAGAAGTAGCACAGTCAGTATTATTTGGATTGCAGCTGGGGTCAGATAAAAATTCAATACTGTCGAGCGCCGCCCCGCTCTGAGTACCGGTTACTACAAGCGTATGGTTGGCTTGGGTGAAAGTTGGGGTCGTAAGGCCTGCCGTGGCATCCACCCACGTCCAGGTATTAGCCGCAGTAATAGACGCTCCACTAACGGCATAGCAATTAGTCCCGGTAGCGTTATCCATATTAAGTAGAAGAGGTGAACTGGATGATACCGAAGGCACTTGTACTCGTACCCAAATGTGGTAAGTTGAAGCTGCCGGGATAGCTACCGACATAGTATCCGTACCGTAAGTCGTACCTGTTGGCGTGCAGACAGATAGAGCAGCAGCCGTAGCTTTGTCACCCTGAGTAAGTACACTTCCCCCCAGCAAGCCGGCGACTAGTAATAAGAATAATACAACCGCCTTAAAGGCTGGCAGTTTGACTCTAGATGGTAATTGCGTGACCCTCATGTGATTTTGCCGCATTAATCGCCTGTGTATTTTGTGCTTTGGTCTCTTATAATAAGAGTATAGCTAAATAATCTGGGGTGTCAATATACACCCCAGTGCGCACGCATCCTCCCCTGCTCCCTCATGAAGTATGAGAGTTTGAAGGACAGTATTGTAAATTACGTGGTCGGCAGACTAATACTGCTGACGAACCTATATTACTACAGATGTATGAAGCCTTGCTAAACCACCAGAGCTTCAAAGAAAGTTTGGACAGCCTGAACCACTTAGTAGAAACATTAAGTCCGCATAGCCTAACACCTGAAAAACAGTTTCTGATATGATAATGCTATGCAGAATGATGAACCAGATAATAATGACTCAGGTAGTAACAGCAACCCAAGTATTAACGCTGATGAACCTGCAAAGCCAGAAACGCCTTATACAGCACCTGACGGACGTGAGCATATCCTAGACTTTGATGATGAAAAGATTAACACCAAATCACCCCAGTCAGACAACACCAAAAAGTAGTTTGTAGTATTAACCAATAAAGTGTAGAACCTAGACTAGCTATATATGCAAGTGAACTAGAAAAAGTTTAGTTCTAGTTCTTACTTATTGCTGACACTAAGTGAACCAAAGACGGTCTGCATATCGTTCTGATAGTCAGCAAGGTTAAAAATAGGTGTGGTGGCTTGACCTTGAGAGTTAATGCTGAAGTTTTCATTTATTGAAATTAAAAACACTCCACCTGCTTTTTGACTGGCAAAAGCTGTTACATAGCCAATGACCGAATTATTAGTGCCTATATTACCAGGTATGGCACATACATTGGCGTTAGCGTCCAAGTCAGTAACATACACAGTAAATCCGCTTGTCTCACCAGAGGCTGAGCAAGTGCTATATGTATCTAAAAGCTGCTTACCAGCACTTGTGTTAGCAAACGATAATGGGTAAGCACCCACTAACATAGCCAGATAGGTCTTACCACCTATAACAGGTGATAGCAGGGTCGTTTCTGGTTTTAGTGGTGTTTGTCCTGGCGGTGTTACGGGAGTATAAGAGCCAATTTTAGAGCCTCTGTAGAACTTAACAGTACATACATGGGTTTTACAAGTAGGATAGTTGTATGTAGTAAACTTTTGCCTAAATACTGTGGCTCTGATATTTTGATTTGTCGCCAGAACTGTTCCTGCTGCTGCAAGTACAATGACCAATAAAGACCACTTTATTATCCTTGCCCAAGGTAGATGACGTTTCTCTTGCAGTGTCTGGCTATTGGCTGAAAAGGACACAGGTTGACCGTCAACGTGCATTGCGGTTGGATTAGGCGTTGCGTTATTAGGGGGGGATATATAGCCATTATTTGTGTCTTGGGGTGGCGTACTAACAACAGGATTTGGAGCTTGACTTTGAGGCTCAGTATTCTGTGCTGAACTGAGGTTAGGGTCTGTAGGCTGAATGACTTTCATGCCACCACCAACTGGGCTGCTTGTCTGTACCGAGCTTGGTTCGCTTGAAGCACTTACTTGGTCTTGGGGTTGATTTTGGTCTGGTTGCATGTATCTGTTTTAGTTGTTGTAACTTATTCTATGCTCTTTTCACTGCCAGCACAATAACTAAGATAAGAGCTACTATACCAAATAAATACTGCGGTAGCTTAAAGTAAATAATTATAGCCGTTATTGCCCCCTCAATAATTAACCAAGTCCACCATGACATGCCTATATCGGACAAGAACTTATTTTGATACTTTACGTCAGACTGTAGGTCTGGTGCATACTGCCCAGCGACACCATCAACAATAGCTACTTCCTCACGCTCTTTCTTATCGTCTTTAAGTATTGTCTGTGCAACTCGTTCAGCGTCTTGTGGGTCTTTTGCAAATGCAGCCGTTGCAGGGTCAGGTGGCTTAGGTTTAGAACCATATTGATACTGGTCAGCAGCTTGTTCTATGGCTGCGTCTTGATAACCCTGTTTAAGTAGTGCCTCTTTCGCCTGATAAAAAGTTAGCCCTTGGTCAGCATATTGTTTGAGCATTTCTACTATTTTTGGGTCTGCTTCTTGCATACTAACAGTATAAAGCAAATAGAAATGAGGCTTTGTTGGACTATTTTAGACGTATATTGTCTAGTATAATAAATGCAGAGGTAGAAACCGTGGCTATAACACAAAAAACCAGACAGCAGTTCGTAGAGCTTCGTGCAGAAGGCATGAGCTATGACAAGATTGCAAAGAAATTGAGGGTTAGTAAAACTACCTTAGTTGCTTGGTCTAAAGAACATGAAGTAGATATAGCTAACCTAAAAACTATCGCCTTAGAAGCCCTACAGGAACGCTATAAAGTCGGGCAGCAGCACAGACTAGAGCTGTGGTCAGAACAGCTTGAAATGGTTAGAAATGAGCTTAAAACAAGAGGCTTAGGCGACATACCAACCCCAAAACTAATTGAACTACTGGACGTACTAAGCCAAAAGCTAAAAGATGAAACAAGCCCAGTACGATTTAAGTCAGAGCCATACATTAAAAATGAGTTAGTGGACTTTTCTAAAACTAAAACTAGCGACTATTGGAACGGTTGATACCAGAACTAGACTAAAACTGAACCACTTCAGCACCTTAACAATTTGACCACTAACACCTTGGAAGTACGGTAAAAGTGGGGTATTTATGGGGTAAATTAGCTATACTTTAAGGCATGGCTGATGAAGCAAGCGATAAAACCAAGAAGAACCGCAAAAAACGCAAGGTAGTTAAACTACCCGCAAAGACACGACTAGCAGTAGAGAAAACCGTTGAGCAACGGGTGCTAGATAACCCAGATGTGTTTAAGTTGCCTATCAGTAACCGCACCATTGATGACCTAACCAACTACTTCATTAAGCAAAAAGAGGGTGTTACCAAGATACTGCCTAAAGAAAAAAGACGCTATGTTATTTACCTGCGTAAATCTACGGACAGCGAGGACAAGCAGGTACGCTCACTACCAGACCAACGTATAGAGTGTTTGGAGCTTGCTGAAAGGCTGGGAGTTGAAGTCAAGGAGTCGGATATTATTGAGGAGTCCGAGTCCGCTAAATTATCTGGTAAACGACCCCTATTTGACACAATGATGTTAGGTTTTGAAACTGGCAAGTATCACGGACTGATAGCTTGGTCGCCAGATAGACTATCAAGGAACATGAAAGAGGCAGGAGCAATTATTGAGCTAATTGACCTTGAAAAAATCCAAGACCTGCAATTTAAGACCTACCAATTTGAGAATAACCCCAACGGTAAAATGTTGCTCGGTATTTTGTTCGCTACCTCAAAGCAGTATTCAGACAAGCTGTCGGTAGATGTGAGCAGAGGTACTAGCGGTAACATCAAAGAGGGTAAGTACAACGGTGTTATTAAAAAAGGCTACTACGTTGATAAGAACACATGGCACTTTATACCAGACGGCTACAACTGGCATTTACTTAGAGAGGCGGTTGATATGCGTCTTTACAAGGGCAAAACTAATGAGGAGATAGCAGACTTCCTTAACGCTTCATATTTAAGTGAGCATACCTACACTGATGATGACTACCGCATAGTCAAAATGACTAAAAGTAAGGTCGGTAACTTATTTGAAGACCCATTTTATTTTGGACTCTACAGGCATGGTGATACCATTGCTGATTTAGTTGATGT
>DATHNF010000003.1:0-3451 GCA_035486285.1 Verrucomicrobiia bacterium
CTGGCATAGAAAAGG
Organism: Verrucomicrobiia bacterium; assembly: GCA_035486285.1. GTDB lineage: Bacteria > Patescibacteriota > Saccharimonadia > Saccharimonadales > UBA4665 > DATHNF01. The sequence continues at coordinate 16 of DATHNF010000003.1, forward strand.
AAGCTAACTTCTTGGCGGATTTTGCCTACAGTAAATTGCACGAATTCCCTGATGAAGAGAAATGGGTTACTACCCAAAAGCTACGCATATCAGCCAATGACCTGATGTTTTACTCAGCTCAAGCCGCAGCAAACACTTCGCCAAGCGGCGCTGAATATGAATGGAGTAACGCGCGCAAGAATGCTAACTCCTTTAGGACATTGTATATATTTGCTACCAAGCAGAATTATATTGAACTTGAGCCGGAAATTGTCGTGAGAATAGATACTTTAGTAAGGCAGATTGATGACCAAAGCCAGCAAGCTCAGAAGCTAGCAGAGGCAGCCAATGATAAAGACCTAGAGCACTGGCGCAGAAAGTATAAGCTTTGGAGAGAGATGAATAATGAAAATTAGCCTGAACTCCATCCGCGGCATGAATAAGCGCTATGGTTGCGCTGATGACGTGGCCAAGATTGGCGTCGAGCAACTAGTTGAGAAGATCGGCGCGCAACTGGGCGCGGTGGAAGAAGTTATTGACCTGGGCAGTAAGTACCAAGGGATTATTATTGCCAAGGTCGTGAGTTGCGAGCAGCACCCAAACGCTGACCGGCTACACGTTTGTAAGATTGATGACGGCGGCGCGGCAAAAGACGTGGAGCGTGACGAGAATGGCCACGCGCAAGTGGTGTGCGGCGCACCGAATGTTCGTAGCGGTCTAACTGTCGCCTGGTTGCCTCCGGGTTCGACCGTGCCAGAGACGATTGGCAAGGAGCCGTTTGTCCTGGAAGCCCGCGAATTTCGCGGCGTGGTGAGTAACGGCATGCTAGCCAGCGCCAAAGAGCTGGCGCTCAATGACAATCACGACGGTATCCTAGAAATTGACGGCGACCATGCTCCCGGTACCAATTTCGCGAAAGCTTTTGGACTGCAAGATGACATCGTCCTCGACCTCGAGAACAAAATGTTCACCCATCGGCCGGACTGTTTTGGTTTCCTCGGCATAGCCCGTGAATTGGCGGGCATACAAGGGTTATCTTTCAAAAGCCCTGATTGGTATACCTCAAGCTCCGAATTCCCAGCTGCCACGGCCGAAACGCTAGCTTTGCGGGTCGAAAATGAAATACCACAATTAGCACCACGCTTCACAGCCATCGTTATGAGCGGCGTTAAGGTCGGGCCTAGTCCCGTTTGGTTGCAGGTTGAACTTGCCAAAGTCGGCCAGAAATCAATCAACAACATCGTCGACTATACCAACTTCTTCATGCTAGAAACTGGCCAACCGTTGCACGCTTATGATTACGACAAAGTCAAAGCTCTGAGCGGTGGAGACAGTGCCGTCATCGTCGTTCGTAATCCGAAATCGGGTGAGAAGATCACGCTGCTGAACGGCAAGACGATTGAGCCGCGGCCCGAAGCCGTCATGATAGCGACCGACAAGCAGTTAATCGGTGTCGGCGGCGTTATGGGTGGTAGCGAAACGGAAGTTGATGAGCATACTACGAACATTATTTTGGAATGTGCCAACTTCGATTTGTACTCTGTCCGGCGCACCTCGATGACGCATGGTTTGTTTACTGACGCCGTGACGCGTTTCAACAAGGGACAGAGCCCATTACAAAACCTAGCTGTTCTGGCCAAGATCGTTGACGAAATACAGCGCTTTGCCAACGGCAAGGTAGCCGGTCCGCTGATCGACAACAACCACCTGGATGCCACTGTCATGGAGCGGCAAACGCTGTACTCGCCCGTGAATGTGTCAACTGACTTCATCAATAGCCGGCTTGGTCTCAAGCTGCCAGCCGAAGCTATGCAACGGCTGCTCCAAAACGTTGAGTTCAAGGTTGGCACCAACGGCCAAGAACTAACAGTCACCGCGCCGTTCTGGCGCACCGATATTGAACTGCGCGAAGATGTTGTCGAAGAAGTCGGCCGGCTGTACGGTTACGACAAACTACCGCTTGAGCTGCCCAAGCGTGATCTAACACCGGCCACCAAAGACCCGCTCCTAGAGCTGAAGGCCAAGATTCGTGGCCAGCTCAGCCGCGCTGGCGCCAACGAAGTGCTGACCTACAGCTTCGTCCACGGCAATCTGTTCGACAAGGTCGGCCAGGACAAAGCCCAAGCCTTCCAGCTGAGCAACGCCCTGAGTCCCGATTTGCAATACTATCGCTTGAGCTTGACGCCCAGTCTTCTCGAAAAAGTCCACCCCAATATCAAGGCTGGTTATGGCCAGTTCGCTTTGTTCGAAATAGGTAAAGCGCATATCCAAGACGAATTTACCGATGCTGAGCCTGGTGTGCCCCTAGAATTTGAACGGCTAGCTTTGGTCTTCACGACAGATGGCAAGACCGCTCAAAATTATGCTGGCGCTGCCTACTACGAGACCCGGAAATATCTGATGGACCTACTAGCGGCATGCGGTTTGGCGGGAAGAATAAAACTGGAGCCTTTGGACGAGGCGCTATATATAGGGACGACAAAAACCAAGATAACTCCGTACGAGGGCAAGAGGGCGGCTACCATACTGCTCGACAATGTGGTGGTTGGTGAAATAGGCGAGTACAAGCAATCTGTTCGCCAGGCGCTGAAGTTGCCAGAGTTTTCGGCTGGCTTTGAGCTTGATCTAAACGTTCTTTTGCAGAATGGTGATACGGCCAAGACGTACGTTTCGTTACCGCGCTTCCCGAAAGTCACGCAGGATATTACGCTGAAAGTGCCAGTAGATTTGCCCTACCAGGAGCTGTTTGACTTGGTCTGGGCTGCATTCGACAAAGCCCGGCCCGAAAAAACGTTTGCCAATCTGAGCCCAATCGATATCTACCAACGTCCCGATGACACCGATCACAAGCAAATCACGCTGCGTCTAGCCATCGCTAGCTACGACCGCACGCTGACCGACACCGAAGTCAACAAACTGCTTAATACTGTCGCCGCTGCCGCCCAAACTGCAGCTGGCGCCGAAAGGATATAGATGAGGCAATCTGTTCGAGCTATCGTGTTGAAAGATGACGCTTTGCTAGTTATGCGGCGTGATAAGTTCGGGCAGGAGTTTTATGCCCTAGTCGGTGGCGGCGTCGATGTTGGTGAGACGCTGGAGCAGGCCCTGCATCGAGAGATCAAAGAAGAAACCGGGCTGACGGTCAGTAACCCCCGCCTGGTGATTATCGAAGATGCTGGCAAGTTTTTCGGTATGCAGCATATTTATGTGTGTGATTATGTGAGCGGCGAGCCAGCACTGGCTCCCGACTCCGAAGAGGCAAAGATTACGGCCCTTGGCCAGAATCTCTACCAACCACTCTGGTTGCCGCTTCAAGATTTGCCGCACACAGAACTGCGGCCGGCTGAGCTTAAGCAGGCGTTACTAGGCATGCTGCCGGATAAGTTCCCCGAGCAGCCTTTGCAGCTAACAATCCCAGATTAGATGCTTTCACCTATCGTCGTTTTGAAATGAATTC
>DATHNF010000004.1:0-5176 GCA_035486285.1 Verrucomicrobiia bacterium
GCAACCAGTCACACTGGCTGAAGCGCTTGCATCTTGTGAGCCCGCACGCCGATCCATTGACTCGACTCTCGCAATAATTCGGGATATGGGGGGTGAAGAAGCTGACGTGCTCCCGGCGATGACAAAACATATCGAGAGAATGGGCCAAGAAGCCCAAGGCGCGAGACCAGCTCCTGAAACATCAGGAGCGGGGAAAAAATAACCCCAAATCCGAGTTCTCAAACCAAACCAAATCCTCCGAACAAACTCTAAAAATCACACCTCTTACAGCTAAAGAACGAATCGCTAAGACCAGCCAAGAGACGCGACTAGTAGCTGAACCCCTTAACGGCCAAACAGTACGAACGGGCAGGGAAATGAACCGCTGGCGCTATGAAGAGGTGGCTGAAGCAAGGCAAAGAGTTGCTGATATCCTGGAGCTGGGAAGGAGCACGGCTCATGAAAAGCCTCAAGCTGAACGGCAACAGCTCGAGTTGCCTATGGGCCGCGAGGAACAGCCTTCTCCCCCAAAGATTTCTATCGAAGATAAGCCCATTGAACTCGAAGCAACGGAGAAGCCCGGGGATATTCCTGAGAACAACGCGCATCCACATGATTCTGTAGAGAGTGTTTGGTCAATGGCGCCCGAAGCAGCTGATGCTTGGTTGAATGAATCAACGCCTACAAAACTTTATAGCGGAAGCAACGAAGTTGTCATATATAAGGCTGATGACGAATTGCCGGCACCGGCCGGCACCAATGTTGTATTCGCAGAAGAAATTACACAAGGAAGTACTGGTTTGGCAGAAACTGAAAGTTTACTGGACCCAGAGATTATTACGGCTAGCGAAGTTACCAGTACTTTTGAGTGGTTACTTGAGTTTGTCGGTACGGAGGAGAAAGCCTCTTGGAGCGCCGTTGAACAATATGAACCTTTGCTAGAGGAACAAGTTATTTCATTCAACCAAGAAACAGTTGAGCACACCGGAACGAACGCTTTTGAGGCATTTGTTGCGGCCCAACCCACCCCGGAAGTTGAGCTAGAGATTAAAACGATTATAGCTGCCGCTCACGAGCAAAGCCTTGAAAAGACCTTCGTACAACTGGCTCTTTGCTTGGGCGAAGGTCTCCAGTCTTCCGACGAGCCCGCCATAACGAGTACCTTAAAAGATGTGATAGGCCTGCTACCGTATACCGGCGCTAACTATGCGGCCGAAGAAGCGAAACTGACGATTACATTGGAGCTGACGCAGAAATTACTCCTGCTGCTCCAGGCGGTCGGTTATCCTGAGCCGCGAGAGGTATTAATCGCGTTTGTTGCGGATCACGACCTAGTGTTGCTCGTGCAAGCCCTCCGTTATTTATATCAGCTGTGCAGCGAGGATAATCGGCAGGAGTTTTTGCCTTACAGACTGGCGGCGACCTTTCCCTCGAATAGCAACCAGCCTTTTGCTGCGCGCCTCAGCAGGGCTATCGGCTGTCTTATTACGGCCAGGTTGGGCGCTCCCGGGGTTGCCGCTAGTAATTAGCTGCCGAACGTGAAAGTGTACAGCGAGACGTTCTTGGGAACGGTGAGCGTAACGGTGGTGTCGCCAGCCTGGTGTAGTGAAACGATATGATACAGTCTTGAGCTATTGACTACGGCTTGGCCACCTGGCGCGTCGCTGCCGTATTGCCCAGCCACGGCGTTTGGCAGGCTGACAGTAACCGTGTGGGCTTGATTGTCGGATGTGCTGGCAACCATGTAGACGTCTTTGGCCGAAACATGGAAGGTTAGGGTGGCTTGGTTATCATTGCTGGTGATATTTTCTGAACCAATCTGCCAGCTGCCATTCAGGGTCCATGCGTCTTGGTCAAGCGATGCAGCTGCTTGGAACGTGCCGGTACCGTCGTTTTCGGCTGGGCTGCCGACATAGTTAGCGGCGCGGTTAGTGCCAAAATAGGTTTCGGGCGTTTGGTTTTGCGATATCGGCACGTTAGAAGTCGGGGTTTGTAGAGGTTTATTGATTCCCAGCAATGTTTGAATAGCTTTTTCGGTCTTGTTATAGTCGCCTTCGCCCAAGCTGACATAGCGGATGTCGCCGTTCTTATCGATGAGGTAATCGGCTGGCCAGGAATCGTTATTGAAGGCGTTCCAGGTAGCATAATTATTATCCAGCGCCACCGGATAAGTAATGCCGTCCCGCTTAACGGCCGCGGCTACGTTCGCCGGATTGTGTTCGAAGGCGAATTCCGGCGTGTTAATACCGAGTACTACCAATCCCTGGCTCTGATACGTTTGATACCACTTCTCGACGTACGGTATGCTGCGGATGCAATTGATGCACGAGTACGTCCAGAAGTCGACTAGCACTACTTTGTGTTCGCTTTTGAGCTGGGCCAAGCTTAGCGGTGGGCTGTTGATCCAGCTGGTTAGGCCTTGTAGCTCCGGAGCAGGAGTAGGCTGGACATTCAAGCCACCGCTGCTGTTCGATATGGCGTTGCTGAGATCATGTATAAGAGACTCTTTGTGTTGCTTGGCCAGTAGGACCTGCTCGATTTTTGTTTCGTCGAAAGGCAAATGGTTGGCTACCCAGGTCTCCGCTTTAACTTCGAAGCCAGCGATGATAGCTATCCCGATAAGTATAAATAAAACGCCTAACAACCGACGGAACAAACTGTGCGTATCGACGGCCCACGAAAGCTTAGTGATAAACCTACGTCCGGCTAACGAGACGGCCAGTAAGGCCAGGGCCAACCCTATTGTATAAGCTACCAAATAAATAAACCCGGCCAAGAAGCTGCTCGGCAATACCGAAGCCAAGATAAAAGCATAGGTTGGGCTGCAACTAGCGAAAACCGGGCCTAAGGCAACGCCGATCAGGACCGGCCCGGTATATTTACCCTTGTTGCGTTCGCCTTTACCGAGGAACCGTTGCGAGGCAGCCTGCCAGTTCAAGCGGATAACTAGTCTTTCCCATAGTTCTGGTAGCAAGGAGACAGCACCGAGCCCAACCAGCAGACCCCCGGATAGCCAGTTCAAGACACTTGGTGGTATATCAATGAGCAGCGTACTGACCTTAAGTAGCAGGGTGAAAAAGATAATCGAAGCCGCCAATGAAGCCCCGATAATATACGGCCTAGCCTTCTCTTTGGCTGTGCCGCCGACAGAGCCGCCAATGATAACCGGCAACACCGGCAGGACGCAAGGCGCCAGAATCGTCAGCACTCCAGCAATAAGACTGATAAGCAAGAGCAGCATGTTGAACCTAAGTATATAGCAAGTTTACTAAGCGCAGGCTTAAGACTTAACCATGAACGTAAATATGGCTGCAGCTATGTATTGACTGACATCTTGGTATAATACGAGATGATTTCACGCCACCTTAGCTCAGCTGGCTAGAGCGCCGCTTTCGTAAAGCGGAGGTCTGGAGTTCGAATCTCCAAGGTGGCTCCACGCTTTGCTTGCGGCAAAGCCAAAAGCGGGCGGGTATCGTATAGTGGCTATTATGCAGCCTTCCCAAGGCTGAGAGGAGAGTTCGATTCTCTCTACCCGCACCATTTCGCTTATGCTAGATTGAAACTATTTATTACGATTCACTGAATCAGTAATGCTTGTTCCAACTCTTCAACACTAGCTGCTACATTGAGCCTGCGTTCACTTGCAACAAATGACTGTACGTTTTGCTCGGTAATACTGTTAGTATAGCCTCGAAGATACCCTTGCCGTGGCGAATGACTCGTTGATACATAGCTGTCTTTCATGTAACAAGTTGTTCTGACGAAAGGCTCTAGGTCACTGTCTAGGATATCAAAATTAACAGCTCTATGTCCCCTATCTCTCTCGGCTACAGAAGCAACCCTGGCTGGCAGTCTTATTGCTTCTACTTCAGGAGCCTGATTTCTTGCAAAAGAAAAATCAAACATCGCTACATAAAGCCCATTGACAGACAAAGATCCCTCGTTAATACGGCCGCTTTCATCTCGCATATAAGCTTCTAGACTGATGGGTCTTACGTCTGGTGTCCTCATATTGTAGTATTAAACCATTCTTTGGGTTTTACTACAAGGTACTCGCAAGAATTGAAGTTCTAACCTCACCAATAACGCTGCACCACAAAGCTTATGCTAAACTTCAGATATGAAGCCAAATACTAAGTCCATATTTTTCAAGTTCAGCATAGTCTGTTTTGTGGCGTACTTCTTGCAGCTCTTTATCGTACGAGGATATGTGCAGCATATTGTAAATGCTAATCAATCTAAATCGCTTGTAGGCCCATTGTACTGGCTGGGACTTCTATGGATTGGCCTTGGCTCAACTTTTTATTACCAGACAACAAAGTATAGGCAAACACCTATAAGGCGGCTACTGGTCTTTGTGCTATCGCCTATCGTCTTCGCGCCACTGATAGGCATAACATACGTCATTATTGTATTATTGCCCCTATATGGACAGGTCAGTCAAAGTGGCTTTACCCATTAAAAAAACCGTTCTGACCTCAGTCAGTACGCTGCACCATAATTGACTGATGTAGATAATATAATCTTCCGAGGCAGTATTTTACTTTGATATGATAAACCAATGAGCGAGATAATCGTCTTTGGCTTTGGTTCGCTTATGAAGATTAAGTCGCTTAGAGCGACCGTGCCTGACGCGCATACTATTCGGCCTGCCTATATCAAGGGGTTTAGGAGAGACTTTAGTGTGTGGGACTCTGTTGGCTACACGAAAACAGAGATTAGCGTTGGTTTGGCCGGCCAGCCGTACTGTGCCGTAGACGTAAGAGTGGCTGCCAGTCTAGCCATGAGAGTCAACGGCGTTGTCTTTAGTATTGGAGCAAATAGTTTGCCAAGCTTGATGGAACGAGAACAAAATTACAAACTGATAAAAACAACAGCCTATGATTTTGAGTCAGAAGACAAGATAGGTGAATGTTTGGTATTTTCTGCAAACAAAGACAACGGTCAGTATGCTTTTAATTCCGCAATCCAAACGTATTATCTCAATGAATGCCTGGAGGGCGCCAAAAAGTTAGGCGAACGCTTCTACCAAGAATTTTTAAACTCTACCTTTATTAGCGATAAACCCCTGGACGCAATCCCCGGACTACTCGACATTTAAAAGATTTTCTTTGGCGCCAACATAATCAGTTTTCACCTGTTAAAAGATGATACAATAGCTGCTAACACCATGGCGACCTCCAAGAAGTATTTTCGT
>DATHNF010000005.1:0-9111 GCA_035486285.1 Verrucomicrobiia bacterium
CTAAACGACACCGACACCGACGCTCTGAACTTGGTAAATACCATGTTGACTGAAACACTCTATTCCAAGATTCTCGGCACTGCCCGCGAGCAAGGCCTAGTATATGGCATGAACTCCGGCCTCAGTCAGACCTTGGCGGCCAGTAACTGGTGGTTTGGCGCGCAAGTATCCGACAAAAACGCTTCGCCACTCCTGGCTATCATTGTCGACGAACTGGGCAAAGTCCTGGCTGGTGACCTCAAACCAGAAGAAATCGAGGCCACCAAACAGTACGCCCTGGGTCGTTTCCAGCGCAGTGCCCAGACTGTTGGTGGCACAGCCTCGGGGTATGCTGGCCGTTACTTTTTCGATGATGTGGTTGATGATTACTACCGCGTACCGGAGCGCATCCGCGCGGTTACTAAACAGCAAATTGTTGATGTCGCGACTGCCATGTTCGCTGACAATATCTGGGGGTTTGGCGTGCTTGGCAACTGCGGACCTGATTTCGTCGCTCAACTCCAAGCCCAACTAGCCCCTCTCTGGTAAAAAAGAGTGTAATCCACTACTTCTTCCGGCGTAGCCGGATTTTAAACCATGCCTCCCCAGAGGCATTCCTCTGTCCCCGCATTCAAGACAAACTGATTAAAGAAAGACTCTTTGGTATACCGCGTGATGAGGATTAGTCCTTTAGGACCGACCGTAGGGAGTCCCGCAAGAACCGGAATACCAAAGAGTCTTTCTTTAGTAACGTTTGTCGCCCATGCGGTGGCTTTTTTAGTTCTTTTTTGCCATCAAAAAAGAACATTACAAAAGAGATAGTTGATTGAGACTATAGTAGTAGGTGATGCCTCTTGGTAGTGTTGTTCGCATGGATCCTGAAAGTGGTTCAGGATGACGCAGCGGGCTTGCTATACTTTGAAGTATGGAAGAACAGCGCAAACAAGCCGCCGCTTTGCAGCCGGAGATTAACCAAGCTCTAGAACGGCTACATATTACCGACCTCAGCCAGCAGCTCGAGGAACTAAAAACTGCCAGCCAGCGACCGGATTTCTGGGATGATTCCGGCAAAGCCCAGGACGTCATGAAACGCATTGCTATGCTTGAGGTTAGGGTGCAACCTTGGCAAAAATTACACAAAAGTATCACAGACATTACTGAGCTATTGCAACTAGATGATGCCAGTCTAGAATTCGAATTAAAGCAACAGCTAGCAGAAACCAGCCAGCAGTTCGATGCCCTCAAAGAAGAGCTGAAGTTCAATGGCCCGTATGATGATCATGACGCCATCCTGACTTTGTCGGCTGGTGCTGGCGGCACCGACGCGCAGGACTGGACACAAATGTTGCTCAGAATGTATGTCCGCTGGGCAGAAAATAACAGATACAAGGTCACGACTGTAGAAGAATCTCCAGGCGAAGAGGCTGGCCTCAAGAGCGTCACGCTGGAGATCAGCGGCCCTTTCGTTTATGGCAAATTACAAGGTGAACACGGGGTACATCGTTTGGTACGGCTTAGCCCATTCAATTCCGATAACCTGCGCCAGACCAGTTTCGCCAAAGTCGAAGTCATGCCCAAGATCGACCAGCCCGACGACCTGGCCATAGACGACAAAGACCTCAAAGTCGACGTCTACCGCAGTGGCGGCCACGGCGGCCAGTCGGTCAACACGACTGATTCGGCTGTACGCGTTACACACTTGCCGACCGGCATCACGGTCGCCATCCAGAACGAACGCAGCCAACTGCAGAATAAAGAAACAGCCATGACCATCCTGCGCTCCAAACTAGCCCAACTGCAAATGGAGCAACATGCCGAGAAACTCAGCGAGCTCAAGGGCCCCAATCAGTCCGCCGAGTGGGGCAATCAAATCCGCAGCTATGTCCTGCACCCCTATAAGCAGGTCAAAGAGCTTCGCACCCGCTACGAAACCTCCGATCCTGACGCCGTCCTCGACGGCCACCTCGACCCCCTTATCAACGCCTACCTGGAATACAATCTTGCTAGTTAGTATAATTGAGTTTTTATGAGCGAGGTATCTTGCTATTATGTATAAACTAACGTCTAACGTCTAGGAGCTGGCATGATTGAAGAGTTTATTGCGCAGAAGAAAATAGAACTCCCTATAGAAGAATTACGCGACGAGCATCATGAACAGGCTTTTCGATTTGCTGAAAGGACATTTCAGGCGCGAGAACGAGGGGATATTATTTTATAGTCAATGATATGGGCACAGTCTCTTTGAGCACCCCCTCGGTCTCAATTAAAGGTGGCTACACAGTAGTGTTAGACCGAAGACTAAAAGCCGCCAATAGTTCGGGAGATCGGGACCAATTGGAGAACTATGACCTTTATATAAAAGTAGATGATGAACGCTTTGCCGAGTATGCCGTAATAGAGCCTTTATATGACGATCAGCAAAGCATTACTTATACAGACGAAGCCTTAGCAGGCAATGATTTGGCAGCGGCTGATGAACAAGTACTGGCAATACTTCACGAAGTCACTGAAGCAATGGAACAACAGTACCCGTAGGCAAGTTACCTTTGAAGAGAAAACTGAACCAAGAATGAACTTACAGAGCTAGCATCCTCCAATTTATGCTATAATAAAGCTAATGATTCTGCTCGACCGGGTAACAAAAACGTATAATCGTAGCTTGGGACCAGCGCTAGACCGCGTCTCGCTGCATGTTGACCCCAAGGAGTTCGTGATTGTTGTAGGGCAGAGCGGCGCGGGCAAGACAACCTTGCTCAGACTGCTGACCCGCGAAGAGCGGCCGACCAGCGGCAAGATCATTATTGGCGGCATAGATTACGACAAACTCAAGGACAAAGATATCCCGCTGCTGCGCCGCAAGATTGGCGTCGTTTTCCAGGATTTCAAACTATTGCCCAATAGAAACGTTTTCGAAAACGTCGCCTACGCCCTAGAAATCGTCGGCATGGGCAACCGCGAAATCCGCCACACCGTGCCCAAAGTTCTCGACATCGTCAATCTCAAAGGCAAAGAGAAACGCATGCCCCGCGAGCTCTCCGGCGGCGAACGCCAGCGCGTGGCTATTGCTAGGGCCGTTGTCCGCCAACCCCGTATCCTGATTGCCGATGAGCCAACCGGCAACCTCGACCCCAAACACGCCTGGGACGTCATCAAAGTACTGGAGAAGATTAACCGCTATGGCACCACTGTCTTGCTGACTACCCACAACCAGGAAATCGTCAACAAACTAAAGCGACGGGTAGTCACAATCCAGAATGGCAAGATTGCCAGCGACCGCGCTAACGCGGGGTATAAGAGTTAAGGTAATGCATACTAGGCAAACAATACGAGGAGCACGCGCGTGAAGCGAAAGCTGATAACTTTCTGGCGGATTGTCCATACCGGCATTGTCAATTTCATCCGCAACATCAGTCTGGCCATTGCGGCTATGGCAGTGATGGTAGTGACGCTGACCATTGTGCTGTTTTCGATTATTACCAATGCCACGTTTGCTAATACCATTGCCCAGATTACTAACAAAATAGATATTTCAGTCTTCCTACAAGACTCCGATACGCCCGCCCAAACCAACCAGCTCATCGCCCAAATCAAAAAGCTACCAAATGTCAAAAGCATAACCTACCAAGACAAAGCCGCGGTACTCAAACAGTACGAACAGCAGAACGCTGGCAACGAGCAATTGTTGACGGCGATTGACGAGACCTCTAATCCGCTGCCGGCCACTATCTTGATCAAGCCCGTCAACCTCAATCAAATTCAAGATATTAAAAGTTACTTAACGAAGCCCAGCATCGCCGCGCTGCAATCCGACCCGCCGAGCTACAGCGGCGACCGCGAAGCTGCCATTAACAAAATCACGCATGCTACCGATGTACTCAGGGAAATTGGGGTCTTCGCCATCGTTATCTTTACTATCATTTGCGCGCTGATTATTTTCAACACCATCCAGATGGCCATCTTCAATCGCCGCGACGAGATCCAGATTATGCGTTTGCTTGGCGCTGGCACGGCCTATATCCGGGGGCCGTTCGTGGTGGAGAGCGCCATTTACGGCATTCTTTCAGCCGTCTTTTCAGTGGTGATTATCAACGCCGCTTTCGTGACGGCTAGCAATGCCTTGCAGGCCAGCGCGCTTGGTTTACTGGACATCGGCTACGCTAATAGTTATTTCGACAGCCATTTCTTCAAGCTTTTGACTATCCAATTGCTGCTTGGTATAGTGTTGGGAGCGGTTTCTTCTACCATCGCGACCCGCCGCTATCTGAAATTCAAGACAAAGTAAACACGCGCACAATTTAGCGAAATACGAGCATGAATTAGGCAGTTCACCGGCTTGCCGAGCTCTAACTAACGGGGGTGACAAATTTGACTAAACGTGATACAGTAAGAACCAGTACACACCAAAATAAAACTATGCCAAACATACACTCACGCCGTATCTCTTTTTATAAACTGCGCTTCGCGGCGGTCGCGGCAGCTGTAGCGATGGTGGTTACCGGCGCCACGCTTGTCCATGCCGACCAATACGATACCCAAATCAACGCTTTACAAAATCAAAATTCCGGCGCCCAGAGCCTAGTCAATAGCCTGCAAGGCCAGGCGACTAGTTATCAAGATGCAATCAGTACCCTACAGAACCAAATTAGCGCCTTGCAAGTTGCCATCCAGACCAACGAAGCCAAGCAAGCACAACTCCAGCAACAGATCGTTGCTGACCAGCAAGAGATTACGCAGAAGAAGGGCGCGCTGGCCGACGATATCAAGACCATGTATATCGACGGCCAGATGACTACCATTGAGGAGCTGGCAACCAGCAAAAGCCTGAGCAGCTACGTGGACAAGGAACAATATCGCACGACCGTCCAGAACCAGCTCGATACAGACATCACGGCTATCGCCAATCTCCAGGTGCAGCTGCAGCAACAAAAAAGCCAGTTGGACATTGTGGCCGCGTCCGAGCAGCAGCAAAACAACCAACTTAGCAGCGATCAAAGCCAGCAACAGCAACTGTTAGCATACAACGAAGGCCAACAAGCCACCTACAACCAGCAAATCCAATCTAACCAGCAACAGATAGCCTCCTTGCGCGCGGAACAGATAGCCGCCAATCGTAAGCTAGTGAGCAGTGGCGGCGGGCAAGTGATAGCCAGCGGCACTTGTGGTGGTGGCTACCCGGCAACCGCCGTTAACGGCAGCGGTGGGAACTGGGGCTGTAACTATCCTTTGGACAACGCGCTTGATAACTGGGGAATGTATAACCGCGAGTGTGTCAGCTTCACAGCATGGAAGGTCTACCAAGCCTACGGCTACATGCCGTACTGGGGCGGCAGTGGCAATGCTAATGAGTGGCCGGCCAATGCCCGGGCTGCCGGTATCCCAACCGGCTCAACTCCCAAAGTCGGCTCGGTAGCCATCTACATGGGCGGCTCTTCCGACCCATTCGGCCATGCCATGTGGGTAACAGCAGTGAACGGTAACATGATTACCGTGCAACAATACAACCTGTACTACGACGGTAACTACTACGAAACGACGATTAGCAGCTCCGGCCTAACCTATATCTACTTCGGCGGCTAACGGCCCTTGTCCGCAAGTTTGTAAAGTTTGTTTGCGCAAAGTCTCAGTATTCGAGGGCTTCATTTGCTATAATCTATAGCTAATGGGTCTAAAACGAAAACTAGGTGGGCTGCGCCGTCGTGTGCACCAGCATGGATGGCTGCGACGAGCCATACAATTAGTTCTAGTAGTAGTTATATTCTTCGCGGGATTAGGTGTCGGCAACGGCTGGATTGCCAATAATCTGCCGTGGAGCACCAAGCCTGTCGTCACTGGTTTGCCCAATAAGCTGGACTACACGACAGTCAATCAGGTCTACCAGTCATTAAAAGAAAATTACGACGGCCAATTAACCCAAACACAACTGTTGGCTGGTTTGAAGCACGGTTTGGCCCAGGCTACCAACGATCCGTACACTGAATACTTTACGCCCGCCGAAGCAAAGCAGTTCAACGACCAGCTCAATAATAGTTTCAGCGGTATTGGCGCGGAGCTGGGCGCCGATAGCAGCGGTAACCTAGAGGTCATAGCACCTGTCAGCGGCACCCCGGCTGCTCAAGCCGGCTTGCAAGCCCAAGACCTTATTGTCGGTATAAATGGCACCAGTACGACTGGCATGAGTGTCGACACGGCTGTTGATAAGATCCGCGGCCCCGCCGGTACCAAAGTCACGCTCCAAATCGTACGCAATCACACTCAGGCATTGACACTCACTATTACGCGCCAAAACATTACTGCTCCCAGCGTCCTCACCAAGACACTGCCCGGCAACATCGGTTACATGCAGATTACCACCTTCGCCGACGATACCACGGCTTTGGCCCAAAAAGCCGCCGACCAATTCGCCAGCCAGCATGTCAAAGGTATCGTTCTTGACCTGCGCGATGATCCAGGCGGCTTGCTTGACGCTGCTGTCTCTGTCTCTAGCCTCTGGCTACCGCAAAACCAAACCGTCTTGCAGGAAAAGCGCGGCAATGTTGTCCAGCAAACCTACTACGCCCAAGGCGGTGACGAGCTACACGGCATCCCCACGGTCGTTTTAATAAACGGTGGCAGCGCTTCAGCCTCCGAAATCACCACTGGCGCGCTCCACGATAATGGTGATGCCTACGTCATTGGCCAGAAGAGCTACGGCAAGGGTGTCGTCCAGCAGCTCATCAACTTTGGCGATGGCTCGCAGCTCAAAGTCACGGTAGCCAGTTGGTACCGTCCCAACGGCCAGAACATCAACCACCGTGGCATTACTCCAGACAAGACTGTTAGCGAGCCCAGTACCGCTACTGCCACCAACGACCCGCAGCTCCAGGCTGCCGAAACCTACCTCGCCAGTCACTAGCAATAAGACTATACTGGGAAGACTGAGAAGATGGTAGCCGTATGAATAAAGTTAACGAAGTAGAGACAGACCCGGTCAGGCCTCGGCAGGGTAATAATGAGTTGAGTAGGAGACTTGGTACTGCCTTTGTGGAGTTTGCCGGCAGCGCCTGTTTGGCCGCTGGCTTAGGAGCTGGCAGATAGCCTCTTTCGTCATAGGTGGCGTTGCCGCCGCCGGCCCAGAGGTGTCTAGAAGAAGACGACAAGCTTCCGAATCGTGAAAACGCAGCTCGCCGATCTATGTTAGTCGCTGGATGCTTCGGCGAGCATCTTATCATAGCCGCCAACCAAAACACTGTACATAAAGGCGGCTTGAGCTGCTCTGAACTCTCTTTCTCGGCTATCAATCAGTTTGTCGGATGAACTTGAGAGATCGCTACTTATTAAGTAACTTTGTATAGCGGCATCTCCGATTACGAGTACACTCTCCCAGTCTCTCTGGCTATCACGTATTGCTTGAGCTTCTTCGTCGGTTGTACCGTCTGACAGCCATCTTGCTGTCAATAAGACATTGCGGCCAAGTTTCAGGTCGACCGGCCCGGATTCGGCCCGTTCTATCGCGCCATCTTGCCGAGGTATCAGGCTAAACTGAACAAAATTGCAAGAAAGCACCCGCAGCGAGCAAGAACGATGAGCTGTTGTTTGCGGCAGGAGCTGCTCTACGTTAGGCTGGCCGTCCTTTGGACTGGTTTGGCCCAGGGTGATTTTGTAACGGTCTGAATGTAGAAAGGTTTGTGGCGTCGGACCCGCCAATAGTTCGACGGCGGTGCTCAGGCGATCCTCAAGATCATCCGAGTAGTAGCGGGGGAGGCGGGTGTAGCCAGACTCCAGCGAGGTCAGTTCTTCTCTGTAGATGCCTTCGGCGTCAGCATGTGCTTCGGCGTCGCGCGAAGAACTAAAGTAATCAAATTCCTGAGCGGTGATCACAGAGTAAAGCAAAGAGCCTGCCTGGACCTCCGCGCTCTTCGCAGCATCTTTCATGTTAGACATCTCCAGACCTCCTGATTAGTAAAATGATTATTGCATAGATTTTACAAAGTGTAAAACTGTCACAATTTGCCAAATTTTTACTGGCTATCGCAAGACCGTATCGCAAGCCCAAACAGAAGCCAGCTTGCCAAACAGGGGATGATAAGGTAGCATTAGAGCAATTAAGAGAGGTGTGTGTACGGTGGCTGCAAAGGCGACTAAGTATGTGTTTGTAACGGGCGGGGTGCTTTCCGGACTAGGAAAGGGTATCACGGCCGCCTCAATTGGCAACCTCCTCAAAGCTCGCGGCCTCAAAGTTAACCTCCAGAAATGCGACCCCTACCTCAACGTCGATGCCGGGTTACTCAACCCGCGTGAGCATGGTGAATGTTTCGTAACCAAAGACGGCGCTGAGACCGACCTCGACCTGGGTCACTACGAGCGGTTTATTGACGAAGAACTAACTTCCGCCAGCAGCCTGATGAGCGGCCGCGTGCTGCTCAAACTCATCCAGGATGAGCGGGCAGGGAAGTTCGAAGGTGACGACGTTCAGATTATCCCGCACTTGACTGGCGCTATCCAGGACTGGATTATCAAAGCCGGCGAAGGCTACGACGTGCACATTGTGGAGATTGGCGGCACGGTTGGTGACTACGAATCGCTATCGTTCATTGAAGCTATCCGCGAACTGGGCGTACGGGTCGGCCTCGATAACTGCGTGTACCTGCATGTAGTCTATTTGCCATATCTGGGTGCTAGCAACGAAACCAAGACCAAGCCGGCCCAGAACTCCGTACGGGAACTGCGCGGTCTTGGCATCACGCCCGATATCTTAATTGGCCGCAGTGAACGACCGGCTAATAATGGGATCAAAAGTAAGCTTAGTTTGTTCAGCGGTGTAGCCGAAGACGCCATCGCCTTGCTACCCAACGCTTCCAGTATCTACGAAGTACCGCTCACCCTTGAGGAAGCTGGCATTGCCGACGTCATTACCAATCATCTGGACTTGCGTGCCAACAAACCAGACCTCAAAGCCTGGCGCGAAGTCGTCAAACTCGCCGTTGCCAAACATGACCGCACTCTCAAAGTCGGCTTTGTAGCCAAGTACATGGACAACACTGACACCTACATGTCAGTGTTCGAAGCCTTGAAGTCAGCCGCTTGGCACAACGACTGCGCCGTTGATATTAGCTGGATCGACGCTTCGGAGTACGACGATGCAGGTACCGACAT
>DATHNF010000006.1:0-5962 GCA_035486285.1 Verrucomicrobiia bacterium
TTCACTACCGAGAGAGTCGAACGCAAAACTACGGTTCGTTTGGGTCTGATCGCTGTCGCCGCAACCAGCCAGAAAAAGCGCGCCACCACTTAAGAACGCAGCGAAGCCAGGGGTAATTATCCGCCGAGCCCAGCGTAGTACAGGATCTTTATTCATACTATATTCCTCCGCTTAATTATAAGATAACAGTATAAAGCAGCCGTCTATACCTACCTGTAATATTTGCTACTAGGGCCTAGGGGGCTTGCCTTGCTAAAACGCATGGATTTATCGGTCCGTTGGCGCAGATCTACAACCGTCTTTCTGAATAGAGTATACTTTCACAGAGATGAATGCTGGATTTTGTACATGAACGCTAGTCCTGAACTCTGCGTAGACGAAGCTATGTCAAGTACCTCTCTTGATGCGACCTTTGAATTTGCCCAGTTAAATCAAATCTATGCTGACTGGTCTGGTGAGATAGGGAGTAAAGTCAGTCTTGTTGAATCAGTACTTGCGGCAAGGAGTGAAAATGACACTACAGAACTATTGTGCTCAGTGAGCGGTTATCTTGTTATGCTTGTCGAGAACAGTCAGTCAGAAACTCCGCTAGCGGCGTATAGGAGAGCCCAAGCCGCAATCACCAATATACTCCCGGCCTTGCTCGTGCCCGATGAGATTAGTGAGGAGGATCTTCTTGACCAGCTACTGTGTGAAGCCCAGGCAGCGATAGATAACCCACAGTTCACCTTGGCCAAAGTACCTACTGAAAATGCGACTACGGTGCTGGCAAGCCAATCAGGTAACCCCCCCCCGGCACATCACGCCAAGAACAGGACGCCCCCGTCCCGGCAAACCTAACCCAGGAAGCAGACGACGAAGAGGATGTCTCCATATCGGCTCCGGAAGGTTTTACGTTTGAGGACATTATATGGAAATCAAACACTAGCGACTACGCCGAGAGAGCCCGTGACGAGAAACGATTAGCGGTCATTAAGTTGCTTCTGGCCCAAGGCGCAAAGCCCATAACCATTATTCAGAATAATTACGCGAGGAACATCCCAGTAGACTATGAGTTTCCCGGTGGTGTAAAGGTAGAATTCTTGCCACATTGGGACAATTTTTACAGAGTTGAGTTGGCGGGATTGAAACTACCAGAATCGGCAGCAGAAATAAACAGCGATGTTGAAGCAGCACAGCTAGGTAGAGAAGCCTTTGAGCAGTACATTTCCAATTGTGGGCGCGGCTACGGTAAACGAATCAGTTTTGGTAGCTAGTATGAACTTATGAAAATACCTGGGCTGGGTGATACTTCGAACGAGCTAGCTACTGCACAACCACTGTAACCGTAAAGTGGTTAGCTACCGCAAACAAAGGACAGGCTATGCCCGCGCCACACACCGGATTCGACTGTGAAGTCGCGGTTATGGTAGCTGTGCCAGGACTATTGGCGACGAAAGACCGTAAAGCTGAGCCTTCAACATCCTTCGCGGACGTGCCGGCAACCTTTTGATAGACACCACTAATCTTGCTGATAGTTCCTGTATAAGGGGAGGTAACGACCGCGGCATTGCTCGATGCGAAGCCGGACCACCAACTAGTAGATGATTCGCTCAAACCGCTCGGTACGGTGCCGGGCGGCCAGAACGTATTGGACAAATCAACATGCAGTGTTTGTCCCGGCTGTAGATTAACCGTTTGCTTATCGTTGGCGTTCGTCACTGTTACACCGGCATCAGAACTCTGCGACGCGGTATCCGGCGCGTCAGCGTGGCTGGCTACCAAAAAGTACGTGCCGACCGAGGCTATAATCACAGCGACAACTAAAGGAGCGACTACGTGCGAGAAGCCTCGCGTGTTTAGTTTGTTTGGTTTTGGAATTTTCATGCTTATTGGCACTTTCTTGTTATTGCTAGCCATCTTCTTAGTAAAATTCAGCTACAGGTTATCATAAGCATATTATTATGGATAGCTGCGGTCAAGCCCCCTACTCAAGGCAAGTATGGCAGAAAAGAAAAGATAGCCCCTCAGGTTAGAGATTTATAGGCTCTGGAGGCCGGTGAGAAGTTGGTTGGCATCGTTTATCGCTGTGCCGTTATCGCTTTGCGCGGTTTGCAGCTTAGTATAGTCACCGACTAATAGAGTGTGATCACTGTTGTAATCAGTCGGCTGCAAACCAACAACGCTAGTCTCCATGGCACTGGAGATGGCCTTGGCGGCCGCAACTTGGCCGTTTAAGTCACTCAGCTCACTTTGCAAGCTAGTGACATTCTTGCCGGCCTTTTGGTCGGCAGTAATAACACCTTGGAAGCCAGTGGCCATATTGGACAGTACACCTTCTGTAACTTGTTGGTTATCGGCAGCGATGACGATATACACCTTGGGAACGACAAGTACGTATACTCGGTATTCAGTAATAACATTTGAGTCGTCGGTCGCAGCCCCGGCAACGGTAGTTTCAGCGTCCAGCTTGGTTTGGAGAGCTGTTAGGGCACTGGTTTCGGTACTGATTTCACTGCTGAGACTACTTTTATCACTGGCTGCAAGATATTGGGCAGCGTCAACACCGCTGGTGAGGTTGCCAAGTGTAGTCAGACGGCGCTGAATTTCCCCGTTACCAACGTTGATGACCAGCTGCAAATTGGCCTGGGCAGCGGTAGTAGTACTTGCGGACGTTGTTGCCTGGCTAATAGCGCCGGCCCGCAGAGCCGTCATGGCAATTATACCGATAACAGTAGCGACGACTAGTCCTATACGATTGCTGCATATTTGCTTGATGGTGCTTGTATTCATTTTCTTATGATAATCTCATGTATTAAGGAACCTTTGTCAACGTCGACTGATCATTCAGGCTGCTATTCACATTATTCATAGTCTGGCTGCTCTTACTGTTCGCGCTGTTAGCATTGCTAAGCTCGCCCTGCAAACTTTGGATACTAGCGTTACTTGAATCAGCCGCGGAAGTTTGTTTGGGTGCTGTGACCGCGGTGGTCTGTGTTTTGTGAGCTCTATTGTGATGTACACGCCAGCCGATCAAGCAAATAACTAGCACTAAGACTACGACACAAATGGCCACTTTGATGTATTTTCTAGACGTACTAGTAGCCCCCTGTTGGGAGTTTTGGAAAGTCGGCTGCTGCCCGTTTACTACTGGAGTTGAGCTGCTAGGTGATTGTTCAACATCAGCAGAATCGGCCTGGGCATCGATTAATCGGGCTATCTGGAGTGGCCTGTCCGGCAGGCTACTTAGTGTCATCCGTATCAGGATTCACTACATGCCCTGGCGGGTGCACCGGTGTTGCGGACTGCAAGTCATCTGATTGTTGTTCGTCGTTTCCCACATCAAGTAGTATTACACACCTATAGTTTTATAATCAATACTGCTTATGCTAACGTGCCGCGTTTTGCAAACTAGGGCACTCGTTAACAGGGTGGCGCTGGCGCGTAGACTAAATAATTAAGCTCTTCACCCCTTTGAAGAATAAACCTAGCTCCCGCTGCCTCTTCACGCATCCGGAAGTGTTCATTGGCAACAGCCTGCATAATCATAGTTATGTATGAGGTTCTATTGCGCACTGCCATAACAGCGAGCGTAGCTATAGTTGCCGGGCTCAACTCACATAAAGGTTGGCTATCACCAGTCTCAAGCCTCATACTAGAAGGCAATACAATCTTTGGATAAAGTTCTCCGCCAGCCATTACGGTTTCAGTATACTACCAAACGCTTCTATGAGACTTTGTATGTCCATGGCAATGTATTGGGTATGATAGAAAACGTTTTAGGATTATTATTTCGAGCTTGATACAAGCTTAATCCGAGAGAGTTCCCGAAGACCATGTATGCCAAGTTCACGTCCGATGCCCGAGTTCTTATAACCACCGAATGGATTACATGTCAGCCATCTACTGCCATAATTTACCTCTACAGTTCCTGCCTCAATACTTGAGGCAACTCGTTCAGCTCGTTCTTTATCGCTAGACATAACCCGTGATCCTAGACCGTAGGGCGTATCGTTTGCCAATTCAATTGCTTCGGCTTCGGTCTTAAATGTAACCAGTGGCAACACTGGTCCGAAGACTTCTTCTTGCCAAATCCTCATATCTTTAGTGATGTTTTGGAGTAACGTTGGTGCTAAGAAGGCTCCCTTAAGATCGTGTGGTAATTTTGCTCGGGCAA
The DNA here is from genome assembly GCA_035486285.1 of Verrucomicrobiia bacterium. Lineage (GTDB taxonomy): Bacteria > Patescibacteriota > Saccharimonadia > Saccharimonadales > UBA4665 > DATHNF01. The sequence goes on from DATHNF010000006.1 coordinate 4,157, forward strand.
CCACCTCCGCGCCTTTGTCGAGTACATCTTGCAGCTGAGCCTGGACTAAATCAAGTTGGCGCTTGGCTACCAAACTACCGATTTGAGTACTTTTGTCGAGAGGGCTACCGATGCGCTGTACCTCAATCAGGGCTTTAAGCTCACGCACCAAGCTCCCGGCAATAGACTCGTGGACTACTAAACGCTTGGTTGAATCACAGACTTGACCACAGTGCTGAAAACGGCCATCAAAAATTACGGGTGCTGCCTTGACAGGGTCAACATCTTCAAACACTATAGCCGGATTGGAACCACCCATCTCCATTACAGCTTTAATAAATTTCTCGGCCGCAGTTTTATATAGCTCTTTGCCTGTTCGGGTACTACCCGTGAACCAAAGAAGATTAATCCCATCACTTTCAACAAGCGTTTTACCAACATCCCCTGCGCCGTAGACTTCGCTAAACACGCCCTGCGGTAAGCCATGGCTAGACATTACTTCTTCGAATAGCTGTCCGACAAGCGGACATTCTTCTGAAGTTTTAAATACGACCGTATTGCCAGCTACTAGGTTAGGAAACACCCCCCATACAGCCATACCAAATGGAAAATTCCATGGGGCAATTGCTGCTGCAACCCCGTATGGTTCGTAAACTACTTCGTGCAAAGACTCATCATCTTCGTGAGTAATTTCGTTCGCTAAGGCCTTTGGCCCGTTTTCTAAGAACCAGGTTATTTCTTCTACATAGTCCTCAGCTTCAGATACACTCTCGACTATTGGTTTACCCGTCTCTCGACTTATCAGTTCAGCAATTTCGCCAGTACGCTTTTGGAACTCGTCACGAATAGGCTCAAGTAGTGCTATGCGAGGCTCGACACCTAACGCTTTCCAAGCCGTCTTCGCCTGGTTAGCTGCTGCAACCTTTGTATATATATCGGTTTCATCTGATATGGTCACTTGGCCAACTACAGCATAGTTGTCGGCCGGGTTTGTTGATACAAGCTCACTCATCTCCTTTGAATTATATCAGACACCATTGGTAAGCTTGGGCATCAGCCGGATAGACAGCGGCTCTATGGAGTGACGGTGAAGGAGGCGCCGTCACCACCGATTACTGACGGCACAGCTACGGTTTGGTTGGCGTTATTGACCATGGTAACTGGCTGGGCCGTGCTCGCAGCTATAGTAACGGTAACTCCGTTGTCTATGGTCGAACCGCTTGTAAACGCAGCTTCATGAAAATTATCAAAAGGAATTTGCCTTCTGAAGGAGTAGCTAGGATCTTCTTCTATCCATTCTGCCGAAGATAGCGATGAAGCATACGAAACGCTAAAGGTGTCGGATTGTCCGTCGGTTCTATCGGTTATACTGATCGTCCACTGCCCACTACTTATTTCAGTAATAGAAGCAGTCATGCTGTCGCCCGCCGAAACTGTTACGCCAGACACTGGCTGCGAAACGCTGGGCAATAGCTCGTAAAATGCCGCCGTTGATACTTGGCCATTAGCGGCAATAATGTTTTGGGTACCAACCTGAATAAGGTCACTGGTGGTCACACCGCCAATACCTATCCAAGTAGCGTCGGCAGAGGTGGTAGAGCCGTTCCCTGTCGCTGGTGTTGCCACCCACGAGCCAGAAACAGCGGTAAAGCTGCCGGTTGCCGCCAGATAGCCGGACCAGTTGGTAGACGTATAGCCAGTTGTAGTTTGAGGGCTCGGGGTCTGCGAACTAGTCGGAGCTGGTATGGAAGTTGTTGGTGTCAGCCCACTCACATTGCTGCTTGGCGAGGGTGTGACTACCGGCTCCGGCTTAGGCGTGCCAGCCTG
>DATHNF010000007.1:0-20451 GCA_035486285.1 Verrucomicrobiia bacterium
TGTCATATTTGTCGATTACAGAATTTAATTCTTCGGTAAACGTTGGGCTGTCCACAGTAGGGAGGTCGCCAATATAATTTTCGTATACGAACTCCCCATGGTCGGCAGTGGAGGATCCGCCGAAGATATTGAAGTGGGTTGAATGGCTTAAGGATTTATAAATCTCAAGGCCTATTTCTGAACCGCACGGGAAAACTAAAACATTTTGTTTCATTTCTCTACTTCCGCTATTAGGTATGATTCGGATCTGGTCTCTAGGTTCCTTAACTCAGGGTGGCTGCTTTTATTGAGTTTGCAGCGTTTTACTTTTTTGTATCCCGCTTCTTCTAGTCTCCTCTGGAGCTCCTCCCAATCGTACAGCCATTTATGGCCCCACCACCTAAACGACATATTCATCCACTCGGCCCTTGTCTTTATAAAGCCCAGGCCGTATGCCTGTATGACCGGGTCCTTTTTAAGCGGTAGGTTAAGATACGTATCTACTACGACCGCCAAGTCGGGCATAGCTATCCTCATGACTCCGCCCGGTTTTAAAACCCTCATTAAATCCTTGATGGTTTTTTCTGCCTCATCTGTAGTCAAGTGTTCGAAGAAATGTTCGTTGAATATAAAGTCAACGCTGTTATCTTGGAATGGCAGCGGTTTTCTGAGGTCCCAGTTTAAATCTAGTTTTTCAATATTGTCGTCCGAGTTGTTATCAATATTAATCCAGCCGTCTTTATAGTCAGTGCCACAACCAACATTTAGCCTGAGCGAATCTTCGTGGCTCTTTATTAAGGCGTTAACTTTTGATCTGGCGAAGGGGTTTGTCACTGCTTTATTACCTCACAAATTTTATGAACTACGCTGTCTTCTAATCCACTGTAAAGCGGCAAACACAATACTCGAACCGCAATATCCTCAGAAACAGGACAATCGTAGTCGTCGTCTAAGTATGGAAGGGTGTTTAGCGAAGGATAAAAATATCTCCTAGGGAAAATATTATTGGCATTGAGTCGTTTAGCTACATCTAGTAACTTGTCTTCAGAGTCAAAAACTACTGGATAGTAAGCGTAGTTATAGGTGGCATGCTCGCGCAGCTGGGGCCTAAACAGCGCGCTGCCTAGAGACTCACTATAGAGAGTAGAAAGTCTCTTTCTTTCATCAATTATGGTGTCGACGTACTCCAGGTTACACAGTCCCATAGCCGCTTGAAACTCGGAGGCTTTGGCATTGATACCTAGCATGCGGTGGTCGTCACCATTATGACCAAATCTTTTCAGTAACTCGATTTTGTCGCTGACCACTTTGTCTTCTGTTATAAGCGAGCCACCTTCAATTGTATGGAATAGCTTGGTAGCGTGAAAACTACAAACCGAAATGTCTCCATAGCTCATTATTGATTTCCCGTTGTATTCGACACCAAAAGCGTGGGCGCTGTCATAAATTACCTTTAAGCCATGTTTCTTAGCTAGTAATTCAATCGCTTCTACATCACATGGACGGCCAAAAACATGCACTGGCATGATGGCCTTCGTTTTGCTTGTTATGGCGGCTTCGATCTTTTGTACGTCTATGCAAAGAGAATCGGAATCAATGTCAACAAATACTGGCTTGCATCTTTGCCAGAGAATAGCCGAAACCGTTGCTACGTAAGAAAAGGGGGTGGTAATCACTTCGCCTTCTGTAATATCCAGCGCTTGCAATGCCAATTGCAGAGCCAAGGTACCGTTAGTTACAAAGTGGAAGTTCCCAACCCCGAGATAGTCCTTCGTCTTTTCTTCAAACTCTTGCAGCAATGGTCCTTGGTTGGTCAGTTGGCCAGTTTCCCAAATTCTCCGTAGATAGTGCTCATACTCCTCAATCGGGGGTAGAAAAGTTTTGGTGACGTTGATTCTCTTCATATGGTTTAGTCCTCGTGCCCGGTCGCCACAGATCGTTCAAGTTCCCAGGTGTCCGTTAGCTTTAAGGCCGCGCCTCTAGTTTCATCGCCATTTTTTATCACGAACTCATTACGATCCGACGCCGAGGCGACCAGCTTTTTATTCCATAGGGTAAATAGGGCGGCAGTTAACCGGTAAGTCCCGGCATTATAGACGCCGATATCGAGATCGTAAGAGACCGTTCCCTTACCTTTTAATCGTAAGCTTTTGATAGTGTTAAGCTCCCCGATTGAGGCCCCGTCTTTTAGCACGGAAATACCTAGGTATAGTTCCTTATCGTTTTTGGAACTGTAGTTTAGGGTAAGTTTTAAGCGGTCCGCGCTGCGTGAGGTGATTTTCGCGTCGAGCTTGTAGCCATCCGAATTAATTGGCGCGTTTTCGTCTGCGGCCTCATTGTCTTCCGGATTTATATTGGCAACAGTGTATTCATCAGCTATGGCAAGCGGATCTCCCTCGTATGTTAGCTTGCCTTCCTCTATATAAATCGCTCTGGTACAAAACCGTTTTACGGCGCTCATGTCGTGAGACACAAATACTACCGTCTTCTTTGCCTGCTTTAACTCCTCAAAGTAGTCGTAGCATTTTTGCTGAAAGGCAGCATCACCTACAGCCAAAACTTCATCAAGCAATAAGATATCACCCCGAGCTCTAATGGCTATGGAAAACGCCAATCGAACCTGCATGCCCGAAGAGTAGTTTTTTAGTTTTTGATCCATAAAACGCTCTAGCTCGGCAAAGTTTACAATGTCATCGTACATAGCCCTTACCTCACGACGGTTGAAGCCAAGTAGCGCGCCGCTGAGAAAAACATTGTCTCGTCCACTCAGTTCGGGGCTAAAGCCAACACCTAGCTCAATGAAGGGGGTTAGTTTGCCCTGAACGGTAACGCCGCCACGGCTCGGCGTATAAATGCCGGCCAGCAATTTGAGCAGCGTGCTTTTACCGCTGCCGTTGCGGCCGACAATACCAAAGAATTCACCTTTTTTAACCGTAAACGAAACGTCATTAAGGGCTCGTTGCTCCTCATAACTTTTATCCCTTTTGTAGAAATTAAGAATAAGGCTTTTGACTGAGGAGTGTTTCTCATGCGGCAATTTAAAGATCTTGCCGACATGGTCAACTTCTATAACTACATCGTTATGCATAGTTATAGATTCTCCGCGAAACTGTTCGCTTGACTCTTAAAGTAGGCTAACCCGCCTACAAATATGAGAATGACCAGCATGAAAGGAATAAGCGAGTGCCAACCACCATTAAATATCCTGTGAGATGTTAAAGTCTTATGGGTTATTAGGCTATATCTAGCATCCTGAATTGCCTGCCCCATTGGATTAAGCAGTACAAGTTTTTTAACTGTTAGGCTAGGAAGGCGCGAAATTGGATATAGTAGGGGCGTCAGGTAGAAACCAGCTTGCATGACCACCTCCCAGATGTAACTTACGTCGCGGTACTTTACAAAGGCTGCTGATAGGAATAGTGAAAGTCCGAGTCCTAGAATATAGACTTCTAAAAGAATGAGCGGTAGAAGAAGAGCCGTGCTGGAGAGGCTTACATTGTTGATCGCCATGAATACGCCAATGACTACCAAATTCAACAATAAGTTAATAACCGTCGAGAGGCTGCTGCTAAATACAATGATCCAGCGAGGAATGCGTATTTTGCGTATTAGGTCAGCCCGCCCAACAATAGATCCAAGACTCAACACGGTCATCTCGTTAAAAAAGTTCCAGATAACTATGCCCAACAATAAGTAGACTGCACTGTGCGGCACGCCATAATCAACGTGCAAAAATTTAATGAATACAACATATAAAATGGCAAAAATAAACAAGGGGCGCAGCAAGGACCAGGCATATCCAAGGACTGAACCTTGGTAGCGCAGCTTAAAGTCGGTACGAACTAGTTCGCTGAGCAGTGCCCGGTTTTGCTTTGTGAGAAATTGCCTCATCGATTAGAGTATTATAGAGGAAATGAATGGTTTCGTCGATAAACCGGCTACCATATAAATTCGTGAGGTTAGGGGATGGTGATTTTTGTTCAAAACAGGCTAACTGTGACAAGGCATAACATTTGTTATGGTGCGAAGCAATTAGGCGGTTTTGGGCAAAAAGGACATTCCATAAGCCAGGAATTTATATGGTAGCCGGTTTACTTAAGACAGTCGTTGTGGTGCCCAATTGGAATGGTGCTGCTAGTCTTGCCGAATGCTTGGACTCGCTACTGGTTCAATCACAAAAAACACATATAATTGTAGTCGACAATGGCTCAAAGGATAGCTCGCTTGAGATACTCCAAAAATACCCAGCTATTGAAATTATTAAACACACCGAGAATAAGGGCTTTGCTGGTGGAGTCAACGCGGGTTTTCGCCGGGCAATAGAGCTCCGAGCTAACTACGTCGCAGCCTTTAATAACGACGCGGTAGCAGATAAGCACTGGCTTAAAGAGCTTGTGGAGCAGCTTGAAAAGAACAAAAGTATTGGTATTGCTGCTTGCAAATTGCTTAATGCTGACGGCAAAAAACTTGACAGCACGGGTGACTACTACACTGTTTGGGGACTGCCTTACCCGCGCGGTCGTGGTGAGTCCGATCTTGATAAGTATGACAGCCAGACTACTGTGTTTGGGGCAAGTGGCGGGGCAAGCTTGTACCGCGTACAAGTTTTGGAGGAGATTGGCTTATTTGACGAGGATTTCTTTGCCTACTACGAGGATGTTGACCTGAGTTTTCGGGCGCAGTTAGCTGGCTGGAAGATTGCTTACGTACCTTCCTCTTTTGCCTATCATCAAATTGGCGCTACTAGTAGCCAAATCAAAGGCTTTACAACCTATCAAACTATGAAGAACCTGCAGTTGTTGTACTACAAAAACGTGCCAAGACATTTTATGTATAGTATCGGTTGGCGCTTTTTTATAACGCAATGCTTATTTCTAGCTCGAGCCCTCAGTCGTCGCCAGGCTTGGGCAGCCCTTAGGGGTGATATTAAGGGTAGCGGGCTTATCCTCAAGAAGTACAGTGAGCGTAAGCAAATCCAAAGAACACGCAAGGTCACAGACGAATACATTTGGAGCATCCTGGTACATGACTTGCCGCCCAATGCACGCGCGCTGCGGAAACTCCGGACTATTTGGTGGAAATTCTTAAGAAAGGCCGTTCATGAGTAAGGTTCTAGTTACTGGTGCTAATGGCTTCGTGGGCAAACATTTGCTTGATGAACTGTTAGCTCATGCTATTGAAGTTCTGGCTGTTGGCGGTCCACTATCGACCGCCAAGCGGGGCGGCGGCGGACAAAAATCCCTGGCGCTCGACTTAACCAAGCCTGCCGAAGCTCAAAAGATTGATTTCGGCGGTGTGACAGGCGTAATACATTTAGCTGGCTTAGCGGCTGTGGGGCCTTCTTTTGACAATCCAATGCGCTATATTGACACCAATATCGGTATCGAAGTTAATTTGTTTGAGGCGGCACTTGCCCAAAAAGCCCGGCCGCGCTTTCTAATTATTAGTAGTGGTGCTTTGTATAATCCAGCTGCTGGTCTACCGCTGGACGAACAGTCACAGGTCCTACCCAGCTCGCCATACGCCGTTAGCAAGCTGGGGCAGGAGCAAATGGCTCAATACTATACCCAACGTGGTCTGGAATGCATTATCGCCCGGCCATTCAATCACTTCGGGCCTGGCCAGGAAGCCGGCTTTATTGTGCCAGACTTAACGCGACAGCTTATCGAATGCCAGCAAGGCAAGCGTCATGAAATATCGGTTGGCAATCTTGAGGCCCAGCGCGATTATACTGACGTTCGAGATATTGTTAGGGCATACCGATTATTACTGGGAAAAGGGGCATCAGGCGAAGTCTATAACATCTGCTCGGGCAAGGCGCTCAGCGGCAAAGAAATTCTAGCTGGCATTACTAAGGCTGCTGGCTTTAAAGCGCGAACCAAACAAGACTCCGCCAGAATGAGACCTTCAGACAGTCTAGTTATTTATGGCAATCATCGAAAACTAAGCCAGGCTACTGGTTGGCAGCCAGAAATTGCTATTGAGACCACGCTAGTAGACGTAGTGGCCGACTGGCGTAGCCGCCTTTAGGCTCTACTCTATAACCGTGGCTGATTCCAGGCCAATATCATTCTGGACCATGAGCTTTACTAAGCCCGGGAAGTCAACGGCACGTTTCCAGCCCAGCTTGGTTTCGGCTTTAGTGGGGTTGCCAAGTAAGATATCGACTTCGGCGGGCCGTATGAAGGCTGGGTTTTGTTTGACATACGGCTTCCAGTCATCGATTCCGACTTCTTGAAAAGCTAGGTTGAGAAAGTCGCCGATAGTATGCGTTTCGCCGGTAGCCAATACGTAATCGCCCGGTTTGTCCTGCTGCAACATACGCCACATACCTTCAACATAGTCCCCAGCATAACCCCAGTCACGTTTCGGTTCTAGGTTGCCCAGTTCAATGTACTTCTGCTTGCCCAAGTGTATGCGGGCTACGGCGTTTGTAATCTTACGTGTTACGAATTCCAAACCGCGGCGTTCACCTTCATGATTGAACAAGATACCGCAGCTGGCGTGTATGCCGTAGCTTTCGCGATAGTTTTTCGTAATCCAGTGGGCATACAGTTTAGCGGCACCATATGGGCTGCGGGGATGAAATAATGACTCTTCGTCATAGCCCTTGCCTGGCCGGTTATAGTTCAGGCCACCAAACATTTCCGAGGTGGACGCCTGGTAGAACCGAACCGTCTTTTCGACGCCGCTCAGGCGGAGGGCTTCTAGTACGTTGAGGACGCCCTTGCCGGTGACGTCGGCCACCAGCTGAGGATTTTTGAAAGAATAGCCGACATGGCTAATAGCTGCTAGGTTATAGAGTTCGTCTGGCTTGGACGCTTTGATCGCTCGAACCAAAGAAGAGGTGTCGAGGAGATCAGCTTCGATTAATTTGATGTACGGCTGCTCACGTTCAATACGCAAGCGCTTGGGATTTTGCTGGCCGCGGATAAGACCATATACTCGGTAGCCCTTGCTGTGCAGCAACTCCGCCAGATGATAGCCGTCTTGTCCGGTAATGCCGGTAATCAAAGCTGTTTTCGCCATGCATGACCTCCGTGTTTTGAACAATTGTACCATTAAGTATACGCAAAGTGACGGCTCTGTGGCGTTATTCTACAACAGACGCTACTATAGGGTATAGCATGAGTAAAATCGTTATTGACGCGCGGGAGTGGAGTACCAGTACGGGCCGCTATATTAGTAGTCTGGTGCGGTACTTGGAACAAATTGACCAACAGCAGCATGATTATTGCGTGCTGTTGAAGCCCGGCGACATGAACGCCTGGGAACCCAACAATCCGCGGTTTCGGAAGGTAGCTTGCCCGTACAAAGAGTTCAGTTTCGGTGAACAGCTCGGCTTCAAGCGCCAGCTTGACGGGCTTAGGCCAGATCTCGTACATTTCGGCATGGTACAGCAACCGGTGCGTTACCGCGGCAAAACGGTGACCACCATGAACGACCTGACCACAACCCGTTTCCGCAATCCGGCCAAGAACCGTTTGGTCTTCGCCTGCAAGCAAGTGGCGTACCGCTGGGTTAACCACCGGGTGGCAAGAAAGACAAATGCCATTATTACCTACTCGCAGTTCGTCAAAGACGATGTCGTGCGCTTTACTGAGGTTAGCCCAGCCAAAATAACAGTCATACCCTTGGCCGCAGAGCCTATTACGGCAGCCGCAGAGCCTATTCAGCGTCTAGTAGGCAAGCAGTTCGTGTTGTACGTGGGACGTCCGATGCCCCACAAAAATCTGGAACGGTTGGGCGAAGCCTTTCAGCTGCTTAGGAGTCAGCACCCGGATTTGATACTGGCGCTAGCTGGCAAGAAAGACGCCAATTATCAGCGCTTGGAGCGCCATTTTCAGAAACACGGCTTTACGAATATAGTCTTCACCGACTTTGTGGGCGAAGGACAGCTACGCTGGCTGTACGAACACTGCGCGGCGTATGCCTTTCCTTCGCTCAGTGAAGGCTTTGGTTTACCGGGGTTGGAGGCTATGCTGCACGGCGCTCCGGTAGTCAGCAGTAACGCTACTTGTTTGCCAGAAGTCTACGGTGAGGCGGCACACTACTTTGACCCGCTTGACCGGCAAGCTATGGCCGACGCGCTAAACGAAGTTTTAACCGATAAAGCTCTGCGGCAAAAACTAGTAGCTACGGGCAAGCAACAAGCCGCGAAGTACTCTTGGCAGCTTACAGCAAAACAAACCTTAGAGATTTATAACAAGACACTAGGTGGTTGATAAGGTCCTTCAGTCTATCTAGGGGACTGCGGGCTAATCGTCAGCAGTACCTGGCTTAAGTACGATGTGGCGGTCGCGACCGTCGCCGACCGACTCGCTAATCAAGCCATAGTCGGCGGCCAGTTGATGTACTACGCGGCGGTCGGCGGCATTCATTGGTCCTAGGTCCATTGGCTCGCCAGAGTCGCGAACTTGCTTCATCCACTCTTCGGCCCGTTCTCGCAAGCGATCAGCGCGCTGTTTCTTGTAGTCAGCAATGTCAACGTTAACCCGGTTATGCTCATAATCATTGTTCTTGAGCGCTGTGCTGGTCAAATACTGTAGAGAGCGCATGTTTTCGCCACGTTGCCCAATAAGGAAACCGTTCAGATGTGTGCTCGGTACGTTGAGCTGGATGACTTCGTCGTCACTGGTGGCGTGGACGTCGGTATTGAGGCCGAAGAACGACAGCAAGTCTTCAAGATATTTCTTGGCGTACTGGATGGCGTCTTCCATTGAGCCGTTCATGACCGTTTCTTCCGCTTTTTGGCTGACTTCTTAGACTTGGAAGAATTTTTTTTGGTTGGCGCAGTGGCTATTTCGGCTTCGGGGATAGCAGAGATGTCTTTGGTTGGTTTGCTGTCGGCGATGGCTTCCATTTCGGTCTCGTCCTTGCGGAGTACGAGTGCTTGCTGGATGTAGGCTACGACGCCGCCGGTTAGCCAGTACAAACTGAGCGCAGAGGCAATGCTGATGGTAAACAAGAAGATCATAACCGGCAATAGGAAACGGGTGCTGCTCCCGACAGCAGCGTTTACTTCGGACTGGTCAGCTTGTTTACCCGCACCGGCATCTTTAAGAATAGCTCGCAGACCACGCTGGTCTTTGCCAGTTGGCAGCAGCTGCTTGCTCTGGAAAAACTGGGCTACGGCGCTACCAAACACTATCAGCAAGGCAGGCCAGTACACACCGCCACCGTGGTTCAGAGCGGCCCGACTGAGGTTCACCACACCAAACAGCGTGTTGTCAAAGCGATGAATGTTGTGGGCCAGCACCTGCATCCAGCTCAAATGCTGCAAGCTGGGGTAGGCAAAGGTGACCAGGTTATGCGGATTAGCGATCACCCGTCGTAGGCCGCTGTAGAGGCCAATCAGCACGATCAGCTGGACAATCAGAATCGGAAACGTGCTGAAGGGGTTGATATCGCGTTCCTTGTAGAGCTCCATGAGTAGCTGCGACTCTTTCTGGCGATTACCCTTGGCGGCGGCTTTGACGCGCTTGATTTCCGGTTGCAGTTTACGCATGGCCCTAGCCTGGTGCAGCTGCTTTTTGACCAGTGGCCAGAGCAGCAAACGGACGATGATTGTGAAAATAATCAGGCTCAGGCCGAAGTTATGGCCCGGCAACAAAGCGTAAACCAGAACTAACAGGTTAAATATTGGCTGGACAATAAGTGTGGTGAACATAGGTGAGGCTACTTCCCGCTTAATTTCTCTTCGGGTAACACTATACAGGAAACAGGGATGGACATGCTAGTGGAGCGCCATATCCGTGACCAGTGTACTATCTACTTATTGCTTGCCGGAGGCTTTGCCTAACAGTTGTTCGACAGTTTTTTGGAGATGCGCGGCGTCAAGTTCGGCAAGTTGGTCGCTGAAGACAGTAAACACCAGGTCAGTTCCAGGCCTTACGGCCGCATCACCACGGCGGACGATTTCATATATTCGGCGGCGGACACGGTTACGTACTACGGCTGATTTATGAACCTTACGGCTAACTACCACAGCAACCCGGTACGGCCGCCGTGGATCACGCGGGGCAAACTTGAGACTCAGCATGGGACCACGAACAGTTTGGCCTTGCCGGTAAACCGGGCGCAGGCTGTTATAGCCGTGGAAACGATGCGATTTACCTATCATGCTATTAGGGTGCGGTGCTTAAAGAACTAGTGTTGGGGTCTAGGCTGAGAGTTTAGCGCGGCCTTTGATCCGGCGGCGTTTGAGGACGTTGCGGCCAGCTTTGTTAGCCATACGCTTCATGAAACCGTGTTCTCGGGCACGCGAGCGTTTCTTGGGTTGATGTGTCCGTTTTGGCATACGGTAGTTCCTTCTGGTCTAAGTAGTTTGCTATCCAGATGACTATATCTGTTTCGGCTCTGTTTGTAAAGAGTGCTGCGAGCTTGGGCATCATTGCAAAACCGCCGGTTTGTCGCCCGTAGACCGTGTGGTTTTGACAATACTTACCCGCCAATTTTCTTGGCTTTTCCACTGTATACAAACTATTGTCCACAGTTTTCCAGATACAGCCTACGCCTGTGTATAAACCTACCCCGGTTGCCGGATTTTAGCTACCGTAATCAGATTTAGCGGCACTGGCGTGTGGAAAACTGACTGATAGTCGAGTATATTAGGTTGTACGTATGGGAACGGTGATGCAACAGAATAGCCTGTGGCAGGCAGTCTTGGGAGAAATAGAACTCTCTGTTTCGCGGGGCAACTTTGTCACCTGGTTTAAGAATACCTGCCTGTTGAAACAGTCTGGCGAAGAAGTTGTCGTTGGCGTCCCCAATATCTTTATCAAGCAACAGCTGGAGCGTAAATACGGCAACCTGATCACTGATATGCTGCGCAAAAACGGTATTACCGACGTCAACATACGCTATAAAATCGCACCGACAACCACCCAACAACGTCCAACCGAAGACACCGTAGCCCCAGAAGCGTCTTCGGCCTCGTCGAGCGGTCGGCCAACCGCCGACACGTACCGAAATCCGAAATCCGGCAACAGCCTAGCCCATTCCTACCGCCAAGGCTTAAACGAGCGTTATACATTTGAGAACTTTATTGTTGGTGCCAGCAACGAGCTGGCCTTCGCTGCCTGCCAAGCTATCACCCAGCAACCCGGCACCAAGTACAACCCCCTATTCCTCTACGGCGGGGTCGGCATTGGCAAAACGCATCTCATCCAAGCCGTCGGCAACATTTTGGCGGCCCGCCAGCCAGGTGCTAAGGTTCTGTACATTTCAACTGAACAGTTCGTCCAGGAGTTCGTTGATGCGCTGCGTTTCCGTAAGACGGCTGACTTCACCGGTTATTATCGTACGGCTGACGTTTTGATCGTCGACGACGTCCAATTCATCGCCGGCAAAGAGAAGGTGCAAGAGGAGTTCTTCCACACCTTTAATGCCCTGCACCAGGCCAATAAACAGATTATTATTAGCGCCGACAAGCCGCCCAAGGACATCCCGACGCTGGAGGCCCGCCTACAATCACGCTTCACCGGCGGTATGAGCATTGACATGCAGATCCCCGACCTGGAAACCCGCTGTGCCATCGTCCAGACAAAAGCTCAGAGCCACAATGTCGTACTCGAGCAGGACGTCGTCGAATACTTGGCGACCAATATCCAGACTAATATTCGCGAGTTAGAGGGAGCCCTTAACCAGTTACTGGCCTTCTGTGAAATGCGCGGCTTAGAGCCAACCTTAGTAGTGGCAGCCAGTCTGCTCAGCGACAATAAGCGCCCTAAGCACCTGAGCTCTAAACAGATTATTGAACGCACAGCCCGCCATTTCCAGATACCACTCGACGACATCTTGGGGCCGAAACGCGACAAGGACATCGTTGTGCCGCGCCAAGTGGCCATGTACATTCTGCGCACCGAACTCCATCTGAGCTTCCCTAAGATTGCCCGTGAATTAGGGCGTAAGGATCACACGACGGCTATTCACTCCGTTGACAAGATCGAGCGAGAAGCCCAGCTCGACGGCACACTGCGAATGGCTATTGCTGACATCCGGGAGCAACTCTATGCTTAAGAATCCTAGTCGAGATACAATGCTATCTTTATTGTCGTCTCGAGCGCAGCCGAGAGATTCCATTACTCCTATTACAGGCTTATGGGATTCCTCGGCGTTGCTCGGAATGACGGTGGCGCGAGTTTGGGTTTTAGGTTTTGGTAGGCGTGTACAGTTTGTGGGTAACTTGTGGGAAATATGTGCGCAGAGCATTGGTTTGTGCACGGCACTTGGTTTGGCCGAATGGGCGGTGGGTAAAACAGTTAGTTTGTGCACGTCTTTAGCTTGGTTTGTGCACGCCGTTTTCCACGGCCAAAAAGTCTGTTTTGTAGGTGTTATTGAGCAGGTTATACCCGCTATACACAGGGCCTATAACAATAACTACAAGATTAATATATTACATTATAGTTATTAGGAGGTCGTATGAAACTACAAGTTACCCAAGAAAACCTGAACCGAGCCCTAAACTCGGTAGCCCGCGTTGCCAACAGCCGCGGCACCCTACCAATCCTAGCTAATGTACTCATCAAGACCAGCAACAACCGACTGAGTTTATCGGCAACCAACCTCGACATCGCCATCACCCACTACATCGGCGCTAAGGTGAGCGAAGAAGGATCGATTACTGTTCCGGCCCGCTTAATGCAGGACTTCGTCAGTAGTTTACCTGAGGGCGTGATTGAACTTGACCTCCAAGAGACGAAACTACATGTCACCACCAACCAGTACCAATCCGTGGTTAACGGTATTGTGGCAGATGACTTCCCGGTTATGCCAGCCATATCAGGCGGTAATAGCTGGGCCTTAGACGGTGCTCTATTCAAACGGGGTTTGCAACAGGTGGTGTTCGCTGCTTCGAGCGATGAAACCCGGCCAGTACTAACTGGCGTGCTCTTACAAACGCTAGGCGGCAAACTATACATGGCCGCCACCGATAGTTACCGCTTGGCCGAGAAACAGCTCGGCGCTAACAAACAGGATGTGCAGTTGCTGATTCCCGCCTCGGCCATGCAAGATCTGTTGCGTGTTCTTGGCGACGCCGACGAAAAAATACAGATAACTCATGACGACCAGCAGGTCTTGTTTCAGGTAGCTGACGTAGAGCTAGTAACCCGACTCGTTGAAGGTAAGTACCCCGATTACCGCAAACTTATCCCTGAGAAATTCACTACCGAATCCAAGCTCAAGCGTGCTGACCTCATAAACATAGCCAAAGTTTCCAGTCTTTTCGCCCGTGAGAGCGCCGGCAGTATTACCCTCGAAGCCGACGAAAAGTCTGGTAAGCTGAGCATCCGTTCCGTGGCTTCGCAGCTCGGCGAAAACACTGCTACCGCTGACGCGAAGGTTACCGGCAGCGGCAGTATTACCCTCAACGCCCGCTATCTGCTCGATGCCCTCAACGCTCTTACTGGTGATGAAGTGGTCTTCGGCTTCAATGGTAAGCTCGAACCAACGCTGCTGCATGACCCGGCCGCCCCAGACTACCAACACGTTATAATGCCCCTCAAAAGTTAAAACAGACTTAACTTTGGGCTAAAAGTCTAAGGCTGAAGGCCTAAAGCCGCTACAATGTGACTATGAAGATGCATCGATTTGAAGATGTTTTTGCTTGGCAACAATCGAAAGAGCTGACAATTCTGGTTTATCGATACTTTAAAACCTGCACAGATTACGGCTTCAAAGATCAAATCCAGCGCGCGGCTGTATCAGTTATGAATAATATTGCTGAGGGCTTTGAGCGGAACAGTGACAAAGAGCTAAGACAATTCTTATATATAGCCAAGGGGTCGTGTGGTGAAGTGCGATCAATGCTTATTGTTGCGCCTGACATTGGTTATTTGTTGCCGAGTCGACAAAACGAACTTATACAACTCGCTACCCGCACCTCGCAGCTATTATCAGGTTTCATAAAAAAGCTTTAGACTTTATGACGTTCGACACAGCTGAGCATACTGGAGAGAATCTCAAATGATTACTGATTTAAGACTACAGAACTTCAGGTCATATTCAGATGATTCGTTCGAGTTCAGTCCGGGCGTGAATCTAGTGGTTGGACCGAACGCTAGCGGCAAGACCAATTTACTGGAGGCGGTGCTGGTTTTGTGTCGCGGCAGTTCATACCGGGCTAAAGACGCCGAGCTGGTGCAGTTTGACAAACCATGGGGCCGCTTGGACGGACACTTGGCGGATGGCAGCCAGCGAACCCTGAAGCTAACAACTGAACCGACTCCAGACAAGACATATGAACTGAGCGGCAAAACCTATAAGCGCCTGACGCTCGCCCATACTATCCCAGCCGTGTTGTTTGAGCCGAACCACCTACAGCTGCTATCGGGCGGGCCGGAGCGGCGCCGGGACTACCTTGATGACCTCCTGGAGCAAACTACGGCTGGCTACGGCACCCTACGCCGGCAATACCGGCGAGCGCTCGCCCAACGCAACGCCTTGCTTAAACAGCCCGGACAGGACGTACAGACTAAGATATTTCCTTGGAATGTACGTCTCAGTCAGTTGGCCGGTCAGATAGTGCGGGCCCGTAGCCAGCTAGCTAGCCAGCTAGATGACCAAATCGGGACTTTGTACCAAGCTCTATCACACGCCAAGACTAAGGTTGGCTTGACTTACGACGGTCGCTGGCCAGCCGAAGCTTATGAAAGTAATTTCCTGAACAAGCTGGACTCTAGCTTGGCGCTTGATACCTTGCGTGGTTTTACAAGTACCGGCCCACACCGCGAAGACCTAGTAGTGCTGTTCGATAAACGGCCCGCACCAGAAACCGCCTCCCGCGGCGAAGCCCGAACCGCTATTCTGGCGCTCAAAATCTGCGAGCTCCAAATCATTGAAGCTGCCCGCGAAACAACTCCCCTACTCTTACTCGACGACGTTTTCTCCGAACTCGATGGCAAGCGCCGCCACGCCCTAACCGACTACCTTGCTGCCTACCAAACCTTCATCACCACCACCGACGCCGACATCGTCCTCAAGCACTTCGCCGAACGCTGCAATGTCATTCCGCTGAGCTAATCGCCCGCACTGGCATTTATAGCTCCTGAATCGAATACCAGCGTGTCGTCTCGGGGATATAAATACCCATTATTATCTTTGCCGGCGCCGTGGTCGACCACTTCACAGCAAAAGCACAAATTATTGCAATCACGAATCGTTATCTGCGAGCCGAGTGTTTAGGCAGCTCCAATTTGTTATATATTTTGTCCATCAAGAGTGTAAGTACGGTAACGAGGAGAACCGTTGGTGAACGTAATGGTATGCATAGTAAGCGTTCCGTCAATGGTAATAAACTGTACGTGCAAAGTGAAGGTACTGATGTAGGTTGTTTTATCAGTCGTAAAGTTACTATTTTTTTGAGTGGCATTGACACAGATTACTGTTTTGCCAGCCAATGCCTTGTTATTCTGAGTATTAATTGCACTTGATAACTTTTGCATTAAGCTATCGAGCGTAAGCGCGTCAATTTGCCACTGGCCAGGGCTGAATGAACCACTAAAACCACTAAAACCAATTTCACCACTGCTGTAACCGCACTGAGTTGCAAGGTTTTGCTCGACTTGCAGCGTGTCAGTCCCGGTAAGCTTGGCCTGGGTTGCTAACGGCATGCCCAATCCCAGGAGATCAAGCGGACCAAAAGAGCTACCGTTTGCTAGTTGCACCATCGACCCGTCCTTATTGACCTTAAATACGGTTTCATTGCCAGCATATGCCTGGCTGTTGGCGGATGGATCGCTAACGGTCGCTATTGCGAAGCCTCCTGCGACTTTTACATTTGTAACTTTGGCATCGGGGGTTTGCTTTCTCGCAGCAGTCGTGGCACTTTTCGTGTACTTGCTTTGCTGGCTCTCTGGTGTTGATACATGGATCATGAATATGAGTATAGTAATAGCAAACAATACGCCGACCACTAGTAATAGCGTTTTTCTTAGCGTTACTTTTTCATACCCTCCAGGCGTATATGGATTGTTGAATATTTGATTATTGTTTGGTAAATCTGGGTCCCAAGGCATTACGTCTCCTTCCTAGTTTGTTGCCCGATAGACATTTGTCCATGGATAGTTAGAATATGCTTCAGTCTCAATTTCTTGACCAGTTTGGTCGCCAACCTGTCCGCCGTCCACGGTACCAAGTTCGTTGATGCGCGCAGCAACCATTTGATTATTACCAATGTAAATTGCTGTGTGGTCTGCGGTGTTGACAAGTATATCACCTGACTCCATACCCGCTCCTGTTGTTAGATTCACAGATGATGTAATATCTTTAAAGCCTACGCCTGTAAGCGCAGCCCCCTCGGTAGGTGTGGCAAATTCCGGATTCGTCTGAAAGTATCCGGCCTCAGTTAAGGCAGCAGCAACAAACGACGAACAATCGAAACTGCCGCATGCATGAGTGCAGCTTGGATCCGACTGCCACTTCGCCCACCCAGATGTTCGTGTCGCCTGATCGTACCCGTAGCCATTATTATTTGCGATCATCACAGCCCAGCTAACAGCTTTTGCTATTCCTTGACCCGCAACGCTTCCCGAGCAATCGGACGATGATACGGTTGAACCACCTTGCAGTGGGTCGCCGCCCATTTGCTGAATGTTCTGCATCATATCTGATACTGGGTGACCGTAGTTGGTGATGTTACCGTCCCAGTCTCCAGTTTTGCCGCTGAGTTCCTCTAATTCTGCCGTTACCGCTGAGGTGGCTTGTATATAATACACGCCGATACTACCCGTTGGCAGAGACGCTAATATACTTTGCGCTTCGGCTGTAGGCATATCACCCGGTTCACCGCCGCCAACAGCAGGCCCGTCTTGTGTTGTTTTGGATTCGGAAGCAATATACTGAGCGTCCCGCGTGGCATTTCCTGGACCACCCCCTGAAGTATCGCTGCCATAGTGGTTGATAAAACCACCGGCGCCCCCACCTTCATTGACCGTGTCCAAATAAAAGAATACCGGCGAAATGTTAGCTGCCTGGACGGCGGACGTGATTTGGCCGATATTACTCGAGTTGAGTCCGTATTTTGCTATGACTGGAGAATTGGTTTTAAGAAACCACTGCTCAACTGTACTGTTGGATATATTCCACGTAGAATTATCCGCTTCGCTCAAGAAGGTTTTTACCTGATCGATAGTAAATGTGCCTGATCCACTGTTCGTAGATCCACTGCCTGTAGGTCCACTGGTTGTAGCAGAGCTGTCACTAGAACAGGTACCGGTACCGACCCAGTTGGGGTATTCGGTAAGGGCTTGCAGTTCAGATTGAGACAAGCAGGTATCAGTAGTCGTGGGAGAGCTACCAATCAATGAAGGTGGGCTCGATGATGACGACTGACATGTGTCAGCAAATGCCAGCGGCTGGCCGTAAGAAAGAGCACAAACGAATACTACCAACAAAAGAAGAATATTTTTGTATGCAAATTTGGCGGATGAAAGGCGCATTGCTACTGTCCTCCCGGTCCTATTAGGGCCGAAACAACATTTTTGACTATAGCTTCGCCTGAAGATTGATCAGAGGTGCCCCCAACTGTTACGGCAACTCCATAAGTAGTGCCGCCACTGGCAAATTGTGCGGCCTGGTTGACGACATACGGCGCCCCCAAGCCCGAGCTTTCGGGCTTCCACCCCTCTTTGGAATACACTATTCCGGGCAGGCCGGCCTGTAAGAGTCCGTTTTGATCGGCTGAGGACAGACTAGCCAGCAAATTCATCCCAAAGTCTTTCTGTGACGATGGCATATAAGTATCAATCTTTGAGAAGAATTTTGCGAAGTCGTCGGCAGTAATTTGCGATTGGCCCAGAACATATACCGGATCGCTGGTGTCAAAATGGAAACCGGACATACCGGCTGCCGAGGCAACCGCCTTCACGTCAGAACTACCATTGTTGAGGTGGGCATACACCCAATCCGCCGAAGCGTTATCAGAGTTCTCGATCATATTAGTCAGCTCACTTTTTGCTTCTGAACTTATGCTGCCGGAACCGACCTGTTTTAAATAGGCAACTAATAACATCGATTTTGTGATGGACGCACCATAATTTTGAGAGGTTTCATTATATTTACCAAGCTGATTTCCGGTTGAGTCATAGAGTGCAAAACCAACTTTAACATTCCCTGTATTGGCTTCTTGCGCGGCCTGCTGGGCGGCTTGGACATTGAGGGTCGTGGTGGTGGGAGTGGGAGTATTGCTTCCGCTGCCAGAGCTACTGCCATTGAGGTCGGCGAGGTCATCGGAGCTGAGGAGACTGGTGTCGAAAAGGCCGCCAGCGTCGCCGACAGAGTCTTCAATGAGTAGGCAGGGTTCTACTGTGGTGTGGACAGGCATACCAGTGTTGGGGTCAGTCGGGTCGTTAGCGGCGGCTTGCTGCCACTGGGCAATCGGTCCGCTACTACTGGTGTCGCCACAATTGTGAGCGCTCCAGTATGCTTCACCGTTTACCGGGATTTGATTGTCGGGGAAGGCAGTCAGGCCAATATTGAATGGGTCGGCCGAAGAAGCTGTGACTGGTGTAGTAGCCGAGGCCTGTTTGTCCGGGAGTAGCGAGCCAAAGCCATGAGCAATCGCGCCAAAGGGATCGCTCAGAATGCTCGCGAAACCACTCTCCATACTGCCGCCTATGTCTGTCGGCATGTCGAGAGCGAGCTTGGAGACCAATGAATACTGGCTGTCAGTATTGAACATGCGCGCGAATAGCGGTTGGCTGTCAAACTGCTGCTGCGCCACTGACTGCTGTTGGTTGACAATGTTCATGTAAGCAACCGGCGAGACGCTTTCGCAACCAATCTGCTCACAGGAATCCTTGCCGGCCACCGCAGCGCCGCCAGCCATCATGGTTACCTTGCTGCCACCACTCATATTGCTGCCGAAAGGATTGGGAATTAAGTCGTTAGTTATGCTGCTAAATACTGGATTTAAGACTTGGCTAATAAGTTGGCCGATGTCGCTGAAGCCGGGTATGAGGTTAAGGACATCACCTATAAGACCTCCGAGGATGCTTCCTACACGGCTAATTGCGGTAGCCGCGGCAGTTATCACGTTAATGCCCGGCAAATTCAGGAACGAATGAATGGAATCAAGCGCATTATTACCTTGGCCAAGCACCTCCTCAGGACAAACTAATTTGCCGGCCGGAATAGGCTTGCCGTCTTTGCACACAAAGTTGTTGGAAGCATCTGTGGTATCCGTCGAGGCGTCGGCGTAGGCTTTGGTCGGCAAGATATTGTCGAGCATAGAGGTTGGTGTTGAAGATGAGCCGCTATCATTAATCACGGAGTTATATATGGGCGCGCTCTCGGCGGACGCTGTGCCGCCTACTTCGGGGTCTGTCGAATTGCCTGGGTTGCCCGGTCCAAGCGAGCTGACCATCGACCCCACCTCCGTAGGATCAACGTGACCGGTATGGATCTCATCGGCGAAAGTCCGGTACATCATATACATGCTGACGGCGGCCGAGGCGTTCACTACATAACTGAGTTTCTTGACACTAGGCCCGACCCTGTTGACGCCACTAATAAGCTGCGCACCGGTATTGATCCAGCCTATGACGGGCACGCTGTCGGATATATTCTCGCTGAACTCGCTGAGGCCAAGCTTCTCAAGTACCGCGTCAAGGGCGTATTGTTGGTAACCCTTTTCTGATATATCCGTATAGTCCTGTATCATCTGACTGACTGTGGCGTCGTCGGTTATGCCGTAGGTCTGGGCAAGTTGTTCGAGATTGGTACGCACGGCAGTATCAGTCGCCGCGTTTTCCGGCGCGCCTTCAAGCTCACCCGTAGTGCCATCTTCCGGTGTAGTCGGCTCGGTGCTTTCGGGATCACAGCTTGGATCTAGCAAACACTCCATCACAATACCCAGTGACTGCGTCCGCGGGACGATAACCCGCTGGGTTAGGAATATCTGGGCAGCGTTCTTCTTCTGGTTAGCGAAGTCCTGGAGAGCGTCTTGGGTACCACAAAAGATGATGCAACGCTTGATGCCGTATTTCTCTTCAAGCAACCTACCGACCTTGTAACGGTACATTACCTGTTTCCACTGCGTCTCGTTTTCGAGGGCACTACGGACAGTCTGCCGAACACTGCCACGGCTTACCTCTTGGAATAGGTCTTTATTATCGGAGGCGAATGCAGTAATGTCGTCACCATTTGGGTTTTTGATGCCTGGGGCCTTCATGTAGTACTTATAGACGGCACCATGTTTCACAGCCCGGAACTCGATGCCGTAATCTGAAGCCAGTTTGTTTTCCAGGCGGGCGTTACTCCAGCCTGTATACAAGGCGGTAACCGGGTTGCTACTTGTGCCAAACACTGGGTTACAGCTCTTGTCGATTGAGGTGCCGTGGCACTTAGTCAGAGCGGGTAGCACATAACTTTTCACGTATGTGCTCAGCATATTTTCGGTCTCGTTCCCTACGGCATTCTCGGAGGTCGCGAAGAAGCGGCTTTGAAGATTGTCGACAATGTGTTCGATCT
>DATHNF010000008.1:0-6075 GCA_035486285.1 Verrucomicrobiia bacterium
CCGTCACGCACCACCATGATTCAATTGTCACGGCGGCCAGCGTCCAAGAAGCTATTGAGCAGACCCGCGGCGTCAAGGTGGGCAGTGCCGCACCAACCGAAGCCGACGCTTTGCTACACCTCGAGGACGACATTCACCGGCGCATGATTAATCAAACTTACGCCGTGAGCGCCGTGGCCAGTGCCCTACGCCGCGCCCGCGCCGGCGTCACAAATCCTCGCCGACCAATTGGCAGCTTCTTATTCCTAGGGCCGACTGGGGTAGGCAAGACTGAACTAGCCAAGGCTATCGCGGCGACTTATTTCGGCTCGGAAGCCAGCCTGGTGCGCCTAGATATGAGCGAATACCAACAACCCGACGACGTCCAGCGCTTACTTTCAACAGGCGAGACAGACACGGCCAGCTTGCTCATGTCAGTTCGCCAGCAACCGTTTGCCGTGGTGTTACTGGACGAGATAGAAAAAGCCCACCCTAACGTCCTCAACCTGCTGCTCCAGCTCCTCGATGAAGGCAAGCTAACCGATCGCTCCGGCCGTCCCGCCTCATTCAAAGACTGCATCATCATCGCCACCAGCAACGCTGGCGCCCAAACCATTCGTGAACGCATCAGCCATGGTCAGACCCTCGAAAGTTTCGCGCCGCAGCTGATCGACGAGCTCATCAACAGCGGCCAATTCAAACCGGAGCTAGTCAACCGCTTCGACGACATGGTACTTTTCCGCCCGCTTAATAACGACGAGCTAGCTCAGGTGGCAAAATTATTAGTTGTTGAAGTTAACAAAACTTTGACCAATCAAAACATATCCGCCGAACTGACTCCAGCTGCCATCCAAGCCATTGTCGAGCACGGCAACGACCCACGTCTTGGTGCCCGCCCCATGCGCCGCGTCCTGCAACGCGCCGTTGAAGATACTATCGCCCAGAAGATCCTGAAAGGTGAACTCCAGCCCGGCGACCACATCATCCTCGACACTCCTGACTTAGCTTTGTAATCACATGCCAAAGCCATCAAACTTCCGCCGCAGTAACTTGGTAATCCTAGTAACGCTGGTGCTGTCATCAATACTTTACTTTCCGCTTAACCGCCACACGCATCATGGCTATATCCTGACCACAAGTCTCGATAAACACATACCGTTCCTACCGATATTTGCGATTCCATATCTTTTGTTTTTACCGCTATTTTGGCTAACAGTCATATACGCTTTACTCAAAAAGCGGCTATTCGTGCAGCTAGCTCTAGCCGCTATCGTTGTTTATATCTGTAGTGACTTGCTATACGTACTATTTCAAACCTTCGCGCCCCGACCGCAACTCGTGGGCAGCAGTTTAGCAATACAGCTCATGCGTTTTATCTATGTGCATGATCGTCCGTTCAATGACCTGCCGAGTGGACATACTGCAGCAGCGACTTTGTTCGGCCTCTACTTTTTAGCAATCAAACATCGCTGGCGAGTACCATTGATAGCACTCGCCTTGGTAGTGATTGCCTCGACACTCTTCATCAAACAACACTCAATTATCGGAGCGTCCGGCGGTGTATTACTAGCTCTTATAAGTTGGTTCAGCGTTTCCCACGTCTTAGATAAATAGTCTGACTTTTCTTATATCTTTGCAAGATCGCCTTTAATGACAATTGGCTTCATGGCGATAATTTCAGTGCCATAATAGGGCATGTCTGGGATTGGGTTGAGCAGATATATCTTTTGTTTGAGTACATGCGCAAAGCCCATTTCTAGGAAAGCGTTGCCGCCAATATAGTTTTTGATCCCATGTTTATCATAATTGGCAACGAGTAGTGCATCGGCATCTTGCATTGGCTGCCAGAACTCACGGATGGCATCATAATTATATTTGTGGTGGAGCTTAAGATGTTCTTTTTCTGTGTCATTCTTGCCGACATATGCACCAGCAAACTTGCTCATAAATACTTGGTGCCCAAGCTTTTCTAGTGCCGCGCAAAGCCCGATCATCTCTTCGGTAAACTGCATGCTGCCGACAACGCCTATTTTCACATTTTTTGCCTAGCTAATGGTTGTGCCGGCCGTATCACCGTCAGCGGCCTTCAGAATATTATTAGCTTGCATGGCGTCGAAAACGATAATTGGCAGTTCGTGCTCCATAGCCAGACCCATAGCTGCTTTGTCCATAACTTTGATGGCGTTATCGCTGATAGCGTCCTGGAATGACATACGATCGACTTTGTGGGCCTTCGGGAATTTGGCCGGGTCTTTGTCATAGACACCATTGACCTTGGTGGCTTTGAGCACTACCTGGCATTCCAGTTCAAGCGCTAGCGAAACAGCGGCTGTATCAGTCGTCAGATAGGGACGACCAATGCCGCCAGCTACGATAACAATTCGGCCTTTTTCTAAGTGTTTCTCAGCCAGACGATGGATGAACGGTTCGGCCACTTGGTCGGCGAAAATATTTGATAAACAGCGCGTCGGGATGCCTTGTGATTCGAAAATATCCGTGAGTGCCAGAGCATTCATCATGGTACCCAGCATGCCGATCTGGTCAGCCGTCACCCGTTTGATGCCATGGCCGGCCAATTGCGCACCGCGGGCGAAGTTGCCGCCGCCAACCATGATTACTGTTTGCGTGCCGTTATCGGCGACTTTTTTGACTTCCTGGGCCAGCCACGCCCCCAGGTCGGCATCAATGCCACCCTCGAATTTACCGGCCAGCTGCTCGCCCGACAACTTAAGGAGAACTCGCTTATAAGAACTTTTGCTCATCTAATCATATAGTGTAGCAAATAATCCTGTTAAATTATCCTTAATGTCCTGGCAATCGCTCGGCCATAATCATATAATAAATGCTATGAGCAGCAATGACGTGCAGGTACTAATAGAGCACTTTGACCATAAGTTTGATAGTCTTGCTGAAGCCTTGTCGCTTACGAACTCCGGAGTAGGCTCACTCGCCAAAGACAGCGACCTTCAGAAAGTCAAGCAGGATGTCCAAGCCATCAAGGCCGCTGTCACGGCAACTAATCGGGATGTGCGCCGGCTAGAAGTCCGCGTGACCCGTCTTGAAACAAAAATTTAGCATATGATCAAGATCTACTCCTGGAACGTCAACGGCATCCGCGCCGTCGCCAAAAAAGACAAGTGGCAGCCCTTCATCGACGGCGAGCAACCAGATATCTTGTGCTTACAGGAGATCAAGGCTAAACCCGAGCAAATCGACCTCCAGCCCGACGGCTATGACATTTTCTGGTATTCCGCCGACAAGCCTGGCTACTCTGGCACAGCCATCTTATCCAAGATCAAACCCCTTCAGGTCATCAATGGCTTTCCGGCAGACATTATCAAGCAGTACAAGGTTAGCGGTGACGTATATGGCGACCCTAACCAAGAGGGCAGAGTGATGGCCGCCGAGTTCGACAAGTTCTGGGTTGTTACCGTCTACACACCTAACGCCAAGGACGACCTCAGCCGCATTCCGCTCAGACACAAACACTGGGATCCGGCCTTCCTAGCCTACTGCCAACAACTCGAGAAGACCAAACCGGTCGTTTTTTGCGGTGACTTGAATGTCGCCCACACCGAAGACGATCTGGCCAACCCCAAACCCAACCGCGGTAAGAAAGGTTTCACCGCTGAGGAGCGCGCTGGCTTCCAAGCCTTCCTCGACGCTGGCTTCATTGACACCCTACGCCTTTTCAAACAGGGCAATGGTTTCTATACCTGGTGGTCGCACTTCGCCAATGCCCGGGAACGCAATGTCGGCTGGCGTATCGACTATTTTTTGGTGTCGAAAGTCTTGAGGCCGAAGGTCAAAAGGGCCGACATCCACCCCCAGGTCTTCGGCTCCGATCACTGTCCAGTATCTGTTACACTAGATATATGAGCAAACGGGACGCTGAGACCACGATCCAGGAGTTAAAAGACCTGGTGGCAAGGTTTGAAAAAGAACGGGGCTGGGAGAAGCACCATACGCCGAAAAACATAGCCATAGCCCTTTGTCTCGAAGCTGCCGAACTGCTGGAGCACTTCCAATGGGACGCCTACCACCAGGAAGACAAACAGGCTATTGCGGATGAGCTAGCCGACGTCGTATTTAATTGCCTGGGTTTTGCCATCACTATGGACATTGACATCACCTCGTCGTTCATCGACAAATTCAAACGAACCGAAAAAAAATATCCCGTCAATCTCTTCAACCCTGATACCGACAACACTGACGAGTATTTCCGCATTAAGAAAGCCTATCGAGGGCAGGGGGGTGACACCAAATGACACCCGACGAGCATACCAATCAAGAACTTTTTCTCGACGTCGGTGACGGCCACCAGCTCTACATCCAGGACTGGGGCAACCCCAAGGCCAAAACACCTATTATCTTCCTCCACGGTGGTCCTGGCTCGGGCTGCAAAGACACGCACAAACAACTCTTTGACCCCAAGATACAACGAGTCATTTTCCATGACCAGCGTGGCGCTGGCAAAAGCCTACCCTATGGCTCAATTGAGCACAATACCACAGCTCACCTGGTAGAAGATATACAAAAACTACACGATCACCTCAAACTTACCCAAGCTATTATCGTGGGCGGGTCGTGGGGTTCGTGTCTGGCACTCGCCTACGCCATAAAGCACCGGTCCAAAATAAAAGCTATGGTTCTTCACGGTATCGTAACAAACTCGAAACAAGAAACCGAGTGGTTAACAGGTGGAGCGTTCAGGTCGTTTTTCCCCGATGCTTGGCAAACATACCTTGATGCGACTCCGAAATCACACCATGCCAACCCCAGTGCCTACCATTTTAAACGTATTTTGGGCGATGACGAGCAGGCAAGTTTTGCATCCGCCAAAGCGTTTATGGATATGGACCTATCGGCCATGCAACTAGACGACCGCTACACCCCGAAAACAGATGACACGTTTGACGGTACCAACCAAAGGATTGAGGCGCATTACTTTAGTAATAACTGTTTCTTGCCAGAGAACTACATCCATCACAATACGTCGCAGCTTACAGTCCCGATCTATCTGATAAACGGACGTTATGATATGATCTGCCCGCCGCAAAATGCCTATACACTGCATCACTTGCTGCCTAATAGCGAACTTATCTGGACGATCAGCAGTCATCGCAATGAACATGAAGACTGGAATATCATTCGCACGCTCGCTAAGCAACTAAGCCAAGAGGGTTAGCAATGTCGCACCCACACCCGTGGCTGGCGCATTACCCTGGAGCATCTAATGATATGCGGGAACATCCCGAGTGTTACCCAGCTATAATCGAACACTATGCACGACTATTGGGTTAAACAAACAGCTGAAGAGCCGTTATTCCCAGACTTGCTGTGGAGTCGGCCAGAGAACCGGGCGCAGTCTGGCAAGCTACTGATTGCCGGCGGTAACGCCCACAGCTTCGCTGCCGCCGGCGAAGCCTACAGTGAAGCTGTTGCAGCTGGCATTGGCACAGCGCGCGTCACTCTGCCGGATAGCCTCCAAAAGACCGTCGGCCGGGTTTTCGAAGCAGGGGAGTACGCCCCAAGCACACCTAGCGGCAGCTTTAGCCAGCAGGCTCTGGCCGAACTACTAGCTAGGGCTCACTGGGCCGACGCAGTACTATTGGCTGGTGATTTCGGGCGCAATTCCGAAACAGCTATCTTGCTGGAGCAGTTTACTACTAAGTACGTTGGGCAGTTGGCACTTGTCCAAGATGCCGTCGATTATTTCGTTACAGAGCCGGCCGCGGTGTTGGAGCGCCAAGACACGCTGCTCGTTATAAGCTTCGCGCAGCTACAGAAGCTGGCCGCCAAGGCGCAGTTCGCCACGGCCTTCACTTCTACGATGGACTTCTTGCATCTTATTGACGCCTTGCACGTCTTTAGCCAGCAACATCAGGCGGCTCTCATCGTTAAACAGCTCCAAACTGTTTTCGTTGCCGTCAGAGGTCAAGTCAGCACCACCAAACTAGCCGAAAACATCGATGTCGAAGAGGTAAAAACTGCTGCTTGCGCTTCCGTTTGGTGGCTCCAAAATCCACATAAGCCCTTTCAAGCCTTATCAACGGCCATAGCTGACATGCGGAAATAGCAACGGCGCACCGGCTG
>DATHNF010000009.1:0-6439 GCA_035486285.1 Verrucomicrobiia bacterium
AGTATTTTCATCTTGTTGCGCTTGAGTACCAGTCACGGTAACAGCTATATTATCCAATATCGTTCCAATTTGGGCATTAACGACTTTAAGACTGGCAGCGTTGTTGACTTGTTGGGCTTCATTGCCTTTGCCGCCTTGGTGTTGGCTGTCCACACTGCTTTGAGCCTGCGGGCTTACCACATTCACCGCCAGCTAGCTATTGCCATCCTGAGCTTGGGCATCCTGTTATTGGTGCTAGCGATTATTATTAGCAACGCGTTATTGGTGCTGAGATAGTTACCCCCAAAATTAGAAATTAGAACTTCCAGCGCCCTTTCTGCGCTACACTAAATATAATATACGTATGACCGATATCGAAATCCCGTTCGAGAAAGACCGCCACGGCCACTACCGTTTCTTCGAAATCCTGCCCGGCACATTGAGCTGGAGCTTGCTACTGTTGCCAGTGGTCTTGAGCATTATTAGTGCCACGGCAGCAGTTTTCTTTGTACTCCTCTATCTGTTAATTTTCTTCGTGCAGTCTATAGCCTATGCCACCCGGGCAATAGCCGGCTATCGTGTTATGAAGCAACACATGAAGCTCGACTGGAACGGCTTGGCCGCCGATATTGACGCGGGCAAAGTATTACCCGCCCATATCACCCGGCCGCGCTGGCATCTCAAAAACCTTCGTCTTCTTGGCACCCGGGCGATCCCGGTCAAACCGAGCGAATTATGGCAAGCTGTCATCATAGCCACCGTTAATGAGAGCAGGGAAGTACTGGAACCGACCATCCAGGCAGTAATAAATGCCGATTACGATAGCCAAAAGATCATCCTGGTGATTGCCTACGAAGGCCGCGCCGGCCGCCCGGCCGAACAGCGTGTCCAGGAATTGCTCAAGCTCTACGGTGACAAATTCCATCACGCCATGGCCGTCAAACACCCGCCTAATATCCCCGGTGAGGTAGTAGGCAAGGGCGGCAATGTCACCCACGCCGGTCGGGCGCTGGAACGCTATCTCAAGCAGGAAAAACTCGACCCCACCAGGGTTATTGTCACCACCCTGGACGCCGATAACCGTCCCGACAAACGCTACTTTGCAGCCCTCAGCTACTTATACTGCGTAGTACCCAACCCGCTGCGCGCTTCCTACCAGCCGCTGCCAATGTTCACTAACAATATTTGGGATGCCCCTACACTGATGCGTGTTATCGCCACTGGTAACAACTTGTTCTATATTGTTGGCACGCAGCGTCTGCATACCATCCGCAACTTTTCGGCCCACGCCCAACCGATGAGCGCTCTGATTGACATGAACTTCTGGAGCACCCGGACGATTGTCGAGGACGGCCACCATTTCTGGCGCTCCTACTTCCGCTATGACGGCGACTACCGCGTCTATCCCCTAAGTATCCCGATTTATCAGGATGCTGTCTTGGCTGATGGCTACTTCAAGACCTTCAAAGCCCAGTTCTACCAACTGCGCCGCTGGACCTACGGCGCTTCCGATATCGCCTTCATCGCCGACAAAGGTTTCTGGCATAAGAACACAATCCCCAAGGCAGACGTCGTGGCCAAACTATGGCGTAGCCTTGTCGGGCATGTTACCTGGGCGACCGGCACTATACTAGCCCTAGGCGCTGCCTTTATCCCTCCCTTATTGCACCCCCAAAGCCTAGCAGCCAATGAACTACCCCTGATCGTCAGCCGCATCCAGCGCATCGGTATCGTGGGCTTGCTAGTACTCGTATACGTCTGTTTAGTGACTTTGCCACCCCGGCCGGCCCGCTACAAACGTCACCGCTCTTTATTCATGGTCTTACAATGGGGGCTTACACCGGTGAGCAGTATCGGCTTCGGCTCACTCGCCGCCTTCAACTCCCAAACCCGCCTGATGTTCAAGTGGTACCTCAGCCGCTTCGACGTTACCGAGCACGCCGTCATTACTACCACTGGTCAAACCCACTCATCCGAAGCCGATCCAGGGAAGGTGAAGAAAACCAGGAACTGGCGCCGCCTTTTCAAGAAACACAAGTAAGACATCAAAAGCTATCGCTCAAACTTGCACTTCCAATACTGATCCAGGTAAAAATAAAGAGCTATTTAACCTCGTTCTAACTTTAGAGCTATAGGTCGTAAGGGTATTCGTTACGGGGGCCTACATACTTTGGCACTGAGCGCAACGCAAGCGTGCCTTCATCAATAGCTTGCTGGACGCTCTCCGGATGAGGCACGACCCCGACATCCGCAGACGCGACTTCCAGAGGCCCAAGATACCATAGGGGTTCGCTTCCTGCTGGCAGGCTACGCATTACGCTTGCCGGTATTCGCGCTCTATCAGATGGATTACTTTGCTCTAACCTTTTGGTGCTCATGCTACAAGTATACGCCACCAATCAAAGGTTTTAGGCCTTATGAAAGGCTTGGTAGTGCACACTGGCGGCCTTATCGAACCGGTTGAGAGCCACATGAGCAACCCGAGCTACGGCCTGACGATCAACAACTCCATTCTCGGCTAGCGCTGAGACTTTCCTAATAATTGTATCGGTAAGCCCTCCAGCGTCGCTGAGAGCGTTCGGACGATGCTGACAGCTCCGATAGAGGCTCATGAACAGTTTATCGCGCGAAAACGGCTGTAATGCGCCCGACGCATCTTTGATAGACCAAACCGCGCCATACTGAACTGTTTCTTCAGTAGTGAAGATGGCACGACACTTGAGACACTGCCGCCGCCGCCACACCTGGTTCATCCGCCGCTGAGAGCGAGAGTTAATAACCTGTGTCTTGTTACCGCAGTGTATACAAACCATGTCAACATATTGACATACAGCAATTAAAAACGCTAGTGGATAAGTCCACGAAATTTAGTGGAAAAGAAAAGCCCGGGAGGCTGCTAGCTATCCCGGGTTATTGTGCGACTATACCCTTGGCCAAATTACTTTATGGCGGGTGTGGGGCGGAGTCGGCGAATGCGGTTGTTCTGAGGGTTCGAGGAGATAAGTTCCTCATAAAACAGCTGGAAAGCATCCAAAGGGCTCTTGTTACGAATACCAACACGTCCTTGTTTAACCGATCAAGCCTATCAAAAAAACACATACCAGTCAATACTTCCCCCTAAATGCTAGTGCTTATAGCCCATAGCTATCCTCTTGTAGGCAAGGCTAGGTGTGGGCAGGTAGAAAGTAACCGGCCTCTAAGGGTTTATATATGCCTTGAGCCGGTGCGAAGATTATCCCCGATGACCTGACAATACGGTTTTTGGCTTTCATTCTCAGCGGCCTACCTTCTTTATTCAAAGGTACAATCTGAGTGCTGACCGGATCCCTCCAGCAGAAAAGGTAGCCTATGATGCGCTTGAGAGATTCATCTTCGTCCAGAAATCCTTTGGGCTGGACCCCAAGTCTCCCAAGGCGGACCAGGTAGTCTGCCGCATAAATGGCTTCGGATGGTTGCTTAACAATTAGTCGGGCATGATAATCAGGCCCACTGGCAAGCTCATCATAGGGCAGGCATTGGCCGCGTTCTTGCGTGTAGCGCCGATGCGCCACCTCTTGAATAGGTGCAATATTTCTAAATGACATGTAACAGGGTTAAAATTGGTGGGCGATATAGGATTCGAACCTATCACCTCCGCAACGTCAATGCGGCGCTCTAGCCAAATGAGCTAATCGCCCCAAAAAGCCAAGGTCTTGGCTTTTTGTAGCAGCGAACGAAGTGTCTTCCATAAAACAGGAATAACTTTGTGCGCCAGCTACGAATTATTAAGTTCCGGTGGCATATTTTGTAGACACGAGCGAAGTGTCCCGAGGAAGCCTAATACTCGTCCTAACAGATTATAACGTACAGGAATTTGTCTTGAAGCGCAACTGTTAGACAGGGGCAGTAGCACGATTATTAGAATCTAACGTCAACAGTGACGTCATAACGAGAATAGTTTTCCCCATTGAAAATGTCGGAATTACAGCATAAATAGGCTAGCCTTATAGTGCTAACCTTGTTATGATACTCAGTCGAGGCGAAGTTTTGACGAGATTGTTTTCTCTCAATAAGCGGTTGAATGACATGCGAGATCACTCAACCGCTTTTTGTTTGGCCCTTTAGGCGGTGTTATACTAAGAGCGAGCGAGGACGTGGACTAACCAACCAGGGAGCTCCGTGGGAGTGGCAACGACGTACGTAAACGTCGGTTGCAAGAGTAAATGTCGAGGTGGAACCTCCGCACGTTATCCGGTGTAAGTTTCTTTACAGAGTATTGTTAGCATAAGCTTAATAATACTCACCTAGAACCTGGCGCTAACCGTGCAGGACCGAGACGCTTGATTGAATACCGTGCGAGAGTATTGGATCGAGTGTCTTTTTATATACAATTGTCATCTCGACCGAAGTGGAGAGAGCCCGTTAGCAGTCTGTAAATAACTTGCTTACGAGATCCTTCGACTCCGCTCAGGATGACGGCAGGAGGAGTTCATATGTCAGACCAGGACGACCAGTTGTATGCGATGCGGCACAGTTTAGCGCATATTATGGCGACAGCCGTGCAGCGGCTATGGCCGGAGGTTAAGTTTGGTGTGGGGCCAGTGGTACAGGACGGCTTTTATTATGATATTGACTTGGGTGAAGCGAAGATCTCTGAAGAAGATTTCGATAAGATAGAGGCTGGAATGCGCCAGGTTATAGAAAGCGATGTGCCGTTCGAGCGTTTTGAGCAGCCAATTGACGAAGCTATTGCCTGGGCGCGGGATAGTGGACAGCCATACAAAGAAGAGCTGTTAAATGACCTCAAACGGGACGGCACCACCGTGGCTAAGGATTTGGACGCGACTGAGCTGGGGACGATTGCGGAGGGTCAGGCTCACGTGGAGAACGTCTCTTTCTATAAAAACGGTGACTTTGTCGACTTGTGCCGGGGGCCGCATGTCGAATCAACCGGCAAAGTCGGCGCTTTTAAATTAATGCGGGTGGCCGGAGCTTATTGGCGCGGTAATGAGCAGAATCCGCAAATGCAGCGTTTGTATGGACTAGCTTTCGCGACTCCTAAAGAGTTACGGCAGCATTTGGATATGCTGGAGGAGGCTAAGAAGCGCGATCATCGCCGACTAGGCCAGGAGCTGGATCTGTTCGTGTTCTCAGAGATGGTTGGCTCGGGGCTGCCGCTGTTTACGCCACGAGGTACTGTTATACGGGACGCCCTGCTTGGTTTCTCTGAGGAATTACAGAGAAATAACGGTTTCGAAAAAGTCTTTACTCCCCATATAACTAAACAAGCCTTGTACGAGCGCTCCGGGCATTGGGCGAAGTTTGGTGATGAGCTGTTTTTGGTCAAGAGTCAGGAGACGAGTGACCAATTCGTCTTGAAGCCTATGAATTGTCCGCACCATATTCAGATTTATGCTTCGCGGCCGAGAAGTTACCGCGAATTGCCAGTCCGCTATATGGAGTCGACGGTGCAGTATCGTGATGAGAAAAAAGGTGAATTAAACGGTCTTTCGAGAGTGCGGGCTATCTCGATTGATGATGCGCATGTTTTTTGCGCCTTGGAACAAATCGAGGCGGAGTTCACGAATATTATGAACATGATTAAGGATATGTACTCGGTGTTTGATATGAAGTTCCGGGCGCGGCTGTCATTTCGTGATGATTCGGAGGGCTACCTCGGTGATCCGGCTGTTTGGGAACAAGCCCAGCAGACAATTGAAGACGTTGCTAAGAAACTAGGACTTAATTACACGGTGGTTCCGGGCGAAGCGGCGTTTTATGGCCCCAAGATTGACATTATGGTAACCGATGCGCTGGGTCGCGAGTGGCAATGTGCTACTGAGCAGCTGGATTTCGTGCAACCGGAGCGTTTCGGGCTAACGTACATTGATACTGATGGTAAGGAGAAGCGGCCGGTGATGATTCATAAGGCGCTGCTCGGTTCGGTAGAGCGCTTCCTGGCAGTGTATATCGAGCATACGGCGGGTAGGTTCCCGATTTGGTTAGCCCCTGAGCAAGTCCGCTTAATTACGGTCAATCAAGAAGAAGCAACCACGGGTTTTGCTGCTGAAATTGCGGCCCAGGCGAAAGAGCTTGGCCTGCGGCTAACGGTTGATAACTCCAATGAGTCAGTTGGCAAGAAAATTCGTGCTGCCGAGCTGCTCAAAGTCCCCTACACTGCCGTTATCGGTGAGAAGGAAATCTCTAGCAGGGAAGTGGTCCCACGTATTCGTAAGGATGTGGTGGTCCAGGATGAGCCGCGTGCGATTGGTATCGAAGAATTTCTAAAAACGGTGGCCAATGAAGCCAAGACCCGGGTCACGAAGACGTCTTTGTAGGTATTTAGGAGAAGGGTAGCGCATGCATGAAGTTGAGCCGGGTTTCCGGGAACAGGTAGAGGCGTTGGTAGCACAGATTCCCCGGGGACGGGTGATGACCTATGGGCAGTTGGCCGCCCTGTGTGGTAACGCCCGGGCAGCCC
>DATHNF010000010.1:0-12111 GCA_035486285.1 Verrucomicrobiia bacterium
TCTGATCACAGGCGTTAGCTGGGACCACCACGAGATCTTCCCAACGCCCGAAGATTATCAGGCGGCTTTCCGGGAGTTCATCAGCCAAAGCAAACTAACAATACTGTGGCAAGACGACGCGGAGTATCTTGAGCTCGAGGAATCGCCGGGTATCGTTGCCATGCGCTGGCAAGACAACCAAGAGGTATTAACGCTCAAGGGTTTTTATAACCGGCTGGATGCTTGGTTGGCGGTTGATGTAGTGCGACGGATTGCCAAGGCAAAGCCAGAAGTATTAATAAAAATAATCAATAACTTCCCGGGCCTAAGCCGCCGCATGGAGCAAATTATCCCAAATCTCTATAGCGACTACGCCCACACGCCGGAGAAGATCCGTGGGGCCATGAGCGTGGCGAGTGAGATGGCCGCCGAAACGGGCCAAAAGCTCATCGTAGTCTACGAGCCACTGACCAACCGTCGCCAGCACTATATGCTCGATGATTACAAAGACGTCTTTAATGCCGCCGACAAACTATATTGGGTTCCCAGCTATCTAGCCCGCGAAGACCCCGCGCAACGCGTCATCCCACCGTCCGAGCTAATCGCGCACCTCGACAATCCAAGTATTGCCGAGCCAATGGAGCGCGACACCAAACTCAAGCAGGCCATCCAGAAACACTTGGACAATGGTGACTTAGTAGTTGCCATGGCCGGCGGCGGCGGTGACAGCCTCGACGACTGGCTCCACGCGGAATTTATTTAGATACGCGGCATCTTATCAAACTTATTTTTGCACTGCTTTTTTGCGTAGCTACGTGCACCATACTAGTTGTTTAGATCCCATTCTTGTCGGGGATTGTCTGAAAAGTTTTTGCTGTCAAATAATACGATCTTGGAAGGTTTTAGACGATAGAATTTGTGGGGGTTCACGCCGCTGGCGATATCTGATATAAGACTTGGATCTCTACCAAGTTTTTGGACGTAGCTAGCACCGATTTGCTCTTCAACTTTTTGACCAATTAGCTCTGCTGTCCCTGCTATGGATATGCCTATAACATACTTCTCTTCGGGTGTATTCTCATGCACCAAAATTGTCGCGCTGACTTTAGGATTTTGCTTGATGTGTTGAGAGTGATTCCGTGCTACTGTACTTATCCAATAAAGGTTAAGGCTGTCATCAGAATAATAATGAATGGTACATGCCCACGGCTGGTCATTCACAGAAGTTGCCAACTGCATTATTTTGACTTGGGGTAGGTAATCCCGGATGAGTTCTTCAATTTGCATAGCTATATTTTACTCCTGCCAGCCGTATGTTGCGTAGTTGTTATCAGCTTGGATTTGCTCGACGTAGAAACGCACATAGGGAACGACATTGTCAGGCAAATCATTAGGGTCAAGCCAGGCAAACTCGCCATGTACATGGGGCTCGGCATTATGTGGCTCCCCTTCCCAGCCAGTTGCTTCGAAGCAGAGGTCGATCCAGTCAATTTTGTCATGCCGGTCGCCAGTAAAGATATATTTCAGCTGGCTGGCTGTAATGGTAACACCGATCTCTTCTTTGGCTTCGCGAATGGCCGCTTGGAGGGCTGATTCGCCTTTTTCGATTTTGCCGGACGGCAGCCCGTAGTAGCCATTCATCCAGGCCGTGTTCTCGCGTAGCAAGAAAGCGATTTTGTTACCCTTGCGCAGGATTATATACGCGGCAGTATACGGTGTAGCAGTATCATACTTGGCGCTCACCGATTGTCTCCGCTGCCTTTGATAACATTGCGCTGGTGGCGGTCGGCCAGCTTCTTGACATTGAGCTGCATGACTTCTTCTAAGGTGAGCCCGAGTGAGTCAGCTAGGACAGCGATGTACCATACAACGTCGCCAAGTTCTTTTATGAAGTCCTGGTGCTGTTCTGCAGTAAATGCGCCGTCGCGGTAGGCGATGGCTTTCTTCCATTTCTCAACGATTTCGCCCGCTTCACCGGCGATGCCCATGACCCAAATACTCTTTTGCATGAGTGGGTTATCGTAG
Organism: Verrucomicrobiia bacterium; assembly: GCA_035486285.1. Taxonomy (GTDB): domain Bacteria; phylum Patescibacteriota; class Saccharimonadia; order Saccharimonadales; family UBA4665; genus DATHNF01. The sequence continues at coordinate 2,005 of DATHNF010000010.1, forward strand.
CTAGTATGCGCGGTTTTCAGAGCTTTCTGCTGATATTCGTCAAAGGTCATGGACGTGCTCTCCTTGTTTATTCTATTGTAACAGCGCCCGGGCGGATGACTTCTATGGCATCGTCAACAATACGGATGATCGTCGAAGGCTGGCGGTTGGAGAGATCGCCGCCATCAGCGTAGAAATCAACTTGGCCATCGAAATAATCACGGGCCTGCTTAAGCGTTACCGCCGTTGGTTGGCCAGGTTGGTTGGCGCTGCTGGTCAGCAAGGGCCCAGTTGTTTCGAGTAACTCCTGGAGTTCTGCATTATCCGGGATACGAACCGCGAGGCTGTGAGTGCCTTGGTGAAGATACGCAAGCGCCGGTTCGGCACAAGGAACAATGACGCTGACAGCCCCGGGCCAAAACTGCTCGACGGCCTTGAGATAGCGATGTTTGAGACCAAGCAGCTCAAGCTGATCCAGGCTGGCAGCAATAATAGTACCCGGCTTGGTTTCGCGCCTCTTCAGAGCATACAGACGAGCCACGGCTGCAAGATCGGCAGCCCGGGCGACGACACCATATACCGTGTCAGTCGGGATAACACCTATGGCTGACGGCTTTTGCAGGTCATCGGAAACGCTAGTAGACAAGCTCACTGTTCTATTCTAACTGACGCCGTAGATTTGCTCCGACTATCTCGTCTTGATGTAAGCATAGGTGGCCAACGCGGCAAGGCCAAGCACAATGATGACTGTAGCGAAAATAGCCAGGCCGGTACCGCTTGAGGGCTGTTTGGGGGTTGTTGGTTTGGCTGGCGCTTGCTTAATGGATTTCGATTCTGGAGCAGGACTCTTAGTGTCTGCCTTAGCTGTGTCGGGCGAGTTAGACTTGTCTGGCGGCGGCACTACCACATCCATCACCGGGCCGGGCTTTGGCGCGGCTGACGGGTTCGGAGAAGCTGAAGATGCTGGCACGGAGTTGGTAGGCTGCATACTGGGTAGCATAAGGACTTTGGTGAGTGTTCAAGCTCAGCAAGAATCATCCGTCAGAGACTGAAGCGAGCACCATGTTGCAGGATTAAATTTTCGTCCAGTAGTTCATTCAGGACTATTTCGAGACGCTTATCGTGTATGCGTGCGTGCAATTCCGCTTGAGTACGCGTGTCCTCGGCCAGAAGGCGAATAACCTGGCCGCGGATTTGCCGTTTGGAGCCCTCGAACTTTGATTGCTTGGCGTATTGTCGACTGCGATGGTTGGGGTTGCCGACAGTTTGCTTCAAATATGATCCATAATCCATGAGCGCCCAGTACCACTGCCGCGGATTATCACGGTCCAAGGTTTGTTCAACCAGTTCGATGATAGCCTTGTCCGAAATAGCCGTTTGGCCGTCAAAGAAATGGTGGATGAAAACAGTACGGATATTGGTTTCGACAAAAACAGCTGGCTGATTGAAGGCGTAAGCCGCAATGGCGCCGGCCGTGTTAGGGCCGATACCGGGCAGTGTTTGCAGAGTACTTGCAGCTTGCGGAAATGCACCGTTATATTCATCGATAATCCGCCGTGCAGCCTGGTGCAGGAACTTAGCGCGGCGGTTATATCCCAAGCCATTCCAGGCCCGCAGGACTTCGGCCAGTGGTGATTCGGCCAGCGAGGAAACCGTTGGAAACTTTGCCAGAAACTCATGATACTTAGGGATAGCCCTGCTAACCTGAGTCTGCTGCAGCATGAGCTCGCTAACCATGACCTTGTATGGGTCAAAGCTGCCATCGGCATCCGCCAAACGCCATGGCAAATCATGCCGCCCATGAGCCCGGTAGTAATTCCAAACCATAGCCTGAAACGTTTGCAGAGGCATTATGGATCTATCCGCTCTAAACTATCTCGCGCGCCCTACGGCTAAGCAGCTTTTTCCGAAGATAGATAAAAATGAAGAGGTTTCTCTCGAATTAATTCGCCGCTCTCAAGGTTTATAGCATCCACGCACAAACCCTTGCCATCATCTAAATATGAGCCGCCGATAACTTGCAAACGCTGGCCATCTCTTACGTAGACAGGAAAAGATTCGTCACGAGCCAGTGAATCACTTTGGGTTTGGTCTCGTTCACCGGCCAAGTCACCTGCGCTCGCAAACTTAGCTTCGTCTAATCGTTCCATAACTGTATCCTCCATAAGCCAGTATAAGTCAGGCCAGCAAGTGCTACAAATTCAGAAAATTTAAAACAGCCTAGCGACGCTGCACCCATCATAAGGTATTGTAGTATGTGGATGACATATGATTCAGTATAGTTTTCGATTTGCGGCTCGTTTCGCCATTCTGTTACCCGGTATTATTATCACGTACTTTTCGGTTCGTGATATCTTTCCCTATTTCCATCGGCGGTTACCGCTCAGCTTTGCCATCTTGGTAACTTACGCACTGGGCGCTTACGTATTGGCGCCTGCGATCATTCGCGTAATCCGTATCGTACGGCCCGCCAAGCATATACCGGTGTATTGCATAACGCCTGATGGGTTTGCTTCTGACCCACTTAATATTGGGATCCTCGCTACTCGGCGGCAATTAATTACCGCTATGGAGCAGGCGGGTTGGCATGTAGCCGATCCACATACGTTCCGGTATGTCGTACGTCATATAGCTTGCACTATCTTCGGCTGGCCCTATAAGCGAGCGCCGATGAGCAATCTGTACCTTTTCGGCCGCAAGCAAGATATTGCTTTCGAAATTCAGCTGGCTGGGGGCAGAGGCAACCGCCACCACGTACGTTTTTGGGCTACGACATACGCCGACAAGCGGCCGTTAAGTTTTCAGAGTATTCATTGGCATCACCGGCGTTCTCACATACAAAGTGACAATTTGCTGTGGGTTGGTGCCGCTTCGCTCGACATTGGCATGGCGCTTATTCGCCACAATTTGCAAATTACCCATATGATTGATCCCGATACTAACCAGGAGCGTGAGCTGATTGTGCAACAACTACATGATCAAAATATGGTGAAACAAGTCGAAACAGTAGATCTCGGCAAACCCTACCGGCTGATCAACCGGGCCTGGAGCGGCTACCTGCAAACTGACGGCAATATGGCGATTGTCAGCCTGCGCAAGAAAACCTCGGCGACAAGTAGGTCAAGTTAGGAGATACGCCTGCCAAAGTAATTCAGGCATAAACAATATGCAAAGTATTAGTTTCATGGTATTTTTTATGACATGAATAAAGAGCTGCTAAAAGTCGGGGTTGTGGTACCACGTTCACCGCTTTTTGATCTTTTTAAGGAGGAGCAGGCAGTTACTGGGGCGCTTACTAGCAGTGGATTAGCCACGCAAGGTTTCACTCTAGAGCCGACTACACATTACGAACAAACCATGCAAAGTATTGACGGTCTTGTCGTAGGAGCCATAACTCCCAATAATTATAGTCAGTGGCCGGCAATAGAGACCAACGGCTATCAAGCAGCTTGGGATCGGGTAGTTCTTAATGGCATCATCACAGCTACAAAATTGAGGAAACCTGTATTTTCCTCTCTGCCGAAGGAGCAAGTAGGGTACTTTTCATTTTTACTACATTCGATCAAGCCCATTAATGAAGTTGAAGCAACAACCGGTTTTGGGCAAATGCCCACGGCCGCAGAAATAATTCCATTTGGCGATGACACAACTATCATTATTGACCGACTCTCAAGCGTGAGTAACTAGAGCGTGTTGCAGGTCGGCTTTACAGATGTAACATAAAGTAGCACTATTGTAATATGCGCGCGATTACAGAAGCCCCCTTATTGAGCAGAGAGGCGATAAAAAAGCCCTTAGCCTATGAGCATAAAGTAGACGCGGCTATATTCTTGAGAGGCTTACGGCAAGAGTCGACTGACACTCAGCGGCGTGCTGCTGCTTATTACCTGCAAGAGCGAACCGCACAGATAACTGGGAATATAGCGCTCACGGGTACGGAAGTTGCCGAAAAAGTTGATGAAATGATTGAAGACGTTCAAAACATAGGTTTTTTGCGTTCGCTCGTTAGTGATTACCAAACTGCTACGAAGCCGCGAAACACATTTGCAGCAGCGTGGCAATCTTACAAACCTGACATGAGCAAGCAACCAAGAGTAAGACAAGTTTTAACAAGGGCTGTTATATTCTCTCCCGTCGCCTTCGCTGTAGACGTTGAAGGTCTTTGGGGTCTCATGCCACAATCTTTTACTCAACATAACATAGGGGGTCTCATAGGGGGATCTCTACTGGCGGGGTACCTTGTAGCTCGGCGTGACAGGCATTACGAAATCCACCAACAAGAAAACTCAGCCAGCGAGCTTATCAAACCTTCAGGACAACAGATCACTGCTCCGGCTGCGTGAAGAAGAGCTACGAGGTGCTTTCTAGCAACTAGAGAAAATCTAGAGGCCGCCGTAGCTGTAGCCAGAACCGCTGTACGTTTGGAGCGGCTTGTAGTAGCTGCTTATCTTGAGAGGCTGGCGGCCATTCGCTAAACCGCCTGACGGCATAATGTATAGCTGGCTATTGTTTTGGGATAGTAGAATGTAGCTGTCGCCATACCAACCATACGGTGCATAGCCACTGCCAACCTGTTTTTGGTTCTGGGCGTTAGCGTCGCCAACGAATAACACATTACTGCCGTCTGTTTGGCTGGCCCAGAGGGTTCGGTTGCCGGAAGGAGAAACTAGATAGGTGGGGTACGTCTGGGCGAATGTACTTTGGTTGACGGTGGTTGGCGTACTGATGGTCTGGTTCTCGAAGTTATAGTAAACAGTGGTGCCGGCGCTACTGTTATGCGCCTCGTAGTAAATGGCGCCCGGCTTGTAGAGGACGGCCTGGATAGAACTAAGCCCGCTGGCCGGGATGGACTGGTAATCTTTCTTATCCTGGCCATCCGGCTGGATAGCACTAATGGTGTCGGACTGGCTACTGAGGTCGTAGCCATTGCCAGTGGAGTCATAGGTAAGCCATTGGGTGCTGTAGGTTAGCTCGTTGTTCAAGACGTAAAAATTCGCGAATGCTTGATACGCATAACTGGCGGTATTGCCTTCAGCCTGATCCTCGTCAAGTTGGTTGAGCTGTAGGTGGTCGGCGTCATAGCTTTTGATGACTTCGTGCCCGGTTTGGGATTGCGGTGTAGTGTTACTCACCAGGTCGTACATGAAGTCGTGGCCGTACCAGCCAATTAGGTTAAACGTAGCGTTGCTGGTGTCAAAGGTGGTCACCTTGTCGTTGCTGGTGTCAATGAGATAAAGCGCCAGTTGGCCAGTGTCGCGCTGGGCTTCGAGCACCAAGTAACGCCAGTCCCGCGAGGCTAATAAGCTGGTAGTTTTCGGATCTTCCTTGCCAGTGCCGGCTAGTACGGTTTGGCGGGCGGAACCATCCAGGTTGGTCTTCACCACGTCAATCGTACCACTGTCGTTCGACAAGAAGTAAAGCTGGCCGCTTGGCGTCAGCGTAAACGTGTTGCCACTGACCACACTACTAGTAACCTGCACGCTGACAGCAGCCGTATTGTAGTCATTGAGCGTCAGCGTGGCACTGTCACTGGCGGCAGTAGTAGGCAGGACAACAACTGCTTGTCCGTGGGCGTTAGTCTTGGCAGTGGTGTGCAGCACCTTGATCTCGGCGTTGGCCAACGGTTGGCCGCTGATTTTGTTGAGCACGGTGATTGGTACCTGTCGGCCGGTAGCAACTAAGTGAACGGCGGACGGGCGCGGCGCTTTGAAACCGACGAACAGCGCAACTGAGTAGGTCTTATAGTATTGTTTGGTAACATCCAGCGTCGCCTGCCCGAGCGGCACTTTGAGATTGGCCTTACCATTAGCATCGGTCTTAGCCGTCTTGCCGGCTACATTTACCAGGGCGTTGCTGACTGGTGTTGCTGTTTTGCTATCAATGACGCTAAAGGTGACGGGTTCTTTGACAACTAACCCGAGAAGTTTGTAGCGGGTCAGCGGCACTGCCAAGATAATAACCAGTAGCGCGGCAAGGCCTATCCACGTCCACTTGTTCTTCAGGAGACGGCCAAGCTTGGCCTTCCAGCCGGCTGGTTTGGGCGGCAGCGGTCTGGCGGCAGCATCCCCGGCAGCCAGTATGGCATCGCCTTCGTTGGCGGCGATATCGTCGACAGCTTGGTCAGTGGCAGCATCGCTGAATGGCGCCTTCGCCATAGCACTGCTTGGTGGTGCTTCTGCTATTTCTTCGCTTGGCTGGTCTGCAGTCTTCTGTGGAGGCGCTGTTTGGGCATCGTCGCTGACATCGATTTGGGCTAGCAGTTTGCCGGATACTGGCGGGGCGGTCTTCGGGCTGGGTGGGCGGGCCGAGGGTGTGTCCTTGAAAATATCAATCGGTACTGGTGACTTCTCGCTAGCAGTTGTTGGTGTAGCAGCCGAGCTGGACCGTTTAGAATCCATCATGGCATCAACGCGTTTCTGGAGCACCTGTTCGTCAGATGATTGTGATGGCTCAGGTTCCTTCTTATTCGGCATATGCTTATGGTTTACCTTAGTCTAGCAAAAAGATTACTAGACAGCTACGAAGAAACGCAAAACCAGACCAGCCAGCAAGCAGCAGCTTTCACTACATAACAATTAGTCAAAAACGAAAAGAGTCAGGCTAAACGCTGCAGGAGGCTCAGAGCAAAGGCGCTAAAACGCTTCTTGGAATGATAATAAATACTCATAATTCTTAACCTCGGCTGCCAGCTCTTTGTATTTTCACGTAAGCTTGTTACCAGCCTAACGCAGGTTAGTTTGCCCGTCAAGGCCTGATTTGCAGTTTGCAAAACAATCACAGTTTAAGAAGTTGCTGGAGTGAATCTAGTGGTTGACGGTCGACATATCTGGATAGCGAGCGCCGGCCGTGCTGCCTTGCGGCACCGCCTCATCGAGGCGCCGGAGGTCTTCGTCGTTCAGCGCGATACTGGACGCGGCGATATTTTCTTTGAGGTATTCGACATGCTTAGTGCCAGGAATTGGCACAATGTCATCGCCTTGGGCTAGCACCCACGCCAGGGCCAATTGGCCGGGTTTAACGCCCTTTTCGTCAGCGATCTCTTTGACCCTGTTAACCATTTTCATGTTCTCATAAAAGTTGTCGCCTTTGAAGCGGGGATTGTTACGACGGAAATCGTTTTCGGGAATATCTTCTGGCTTTTCCCAACGGGCCGTTAAGAAACCGCGGCCTAAAGGGCTGTAGGCCACGAAACCAATGCCCAACTCACGTACCGTGTCGAGAATTTCACCTTCCGGATCGCGTGTCCATAATGAATATTCTGTTTGCAGCGCCGTAATCTTGTGTACTTTACTTGCTCGGCGGATTGTTTCGGCAGCCGCTTCGCTCATGCCGATGTAGCGTACTTTGCCTTCTTCTACCAGTCGCTTCATAGCGCCGATCGTATCTTCGATTGGTACCTTGGGATCAACCCGGTGTTGATAGTACAGATCAATGTGGTCAACACCAAGCCGCTGCAAACTGTCCTCACAGCATTGCTTGACGTATTCGGGCCTACCGTTGACACCCCGAAACTCCCCGTTGGGGCCGCGCTGGTTGCCAAACTTGGTAGCCAATACCACGTCACCGCGCCGGCCTTTAATGGCTTTGCCAACCAGCTTCTCGTTAGTAAACGGCCCGTACATATCGGCCGTATCCAAAAAGCTCACGCCATTATCCAGAGCGTAATGAATCACCTCGATGGCTTCCTGCTCGTCAGCAGAGCCATAAAATTCGCTCATCCCCATACAGCCCAGCCCAATAGCTGAGACGGTCAAATCATCACCCAGTATTCGTGTTTGCATACTTCCCTCCTTAACCTTCTGGGCAACTGTAGCACATCAAACTGCCCGCCAGCTGTAAAGTTTTCCGCAATACCCGTACATAATCCTTTACAATAGGCCTATGACTGATGCCATAGGGGAAGACCTCAGCAAAGCCGCCGCTTACTTAACCACGCACGATCCAGTGCTAGCACCAATCATCAAACGGGCCGGTATACCGACATTCGCGCCGCATAGCGACTATTATGGCGCGCTGGTTAATTCGATCATTGGACAACAGTTAAGTGTTAAGGCAGCGGCCTCTATCAAACAACGTTTTTGCGACCTGTTCGGCGGTAAGCTGCCTGCCCCCGAAGAGATCCTAGAGAAATCAGTGGAAGAACTGCGGGCGGTCGGCTTTAGTAACGCCAAGGCTAACTATGTGCGCGATCTGGCAAAGCATGTGCTGGACGGCCGCGTTCGTTTCGACAAGCTTGACACACAATCAAACGAAGAAATCATCGCCGAATTAACCGACGTCAAGGGTGTCGGTGAATGGACCGTCCATATGTTCCTGATATTCTGCATGGGCCGGCTGGATGTCCTGCCGGCCGGAGATTTGGGAATCCGTAATGGTGTCCGCGCACTGTACAACTTCAAAGACTTGCCCACGCCCGACCAGATCAAAGACTTAGCCCAAAAGAACCGTTGGCACCCGTACGAATCCGCAGCCGCCTGGTATGTCTGGCGCAGTCTCGACAACGAGCCTGAAACATAAGCGTTTTAGATAGAGAGGCTGTACAATAGAATCGTGACCAAAAAACAGCTGTTACCCAGCTACAAGATTGCCTTCGCCGTATTAGTACTGGTAACAATTGTCGCCCAGCTTTCTCATAGCTTGCAGCAGTCCGGTTTCAGCATCGTTAACTTCTTCAGCTACTTCACCATCGAAAGCAATCTCTTCGGCGTTACTATGTTGCTACTGTCTGCCTATTATCTAGTGAGCCGCAAGAAACCGGACACCCAGCTTGACAGCTTACGCGGTGCGGCGACGCTGTACATGGTGGTAACGGGCATCGTTTATAATTTGCTGCTGGCTCACATCAATGTCCAGATCACATTGCCCTGGGTTAACACTGTCCTGCACCAAATCTTCCCAGTCGTCATGTTGCTAGATTGGCTGATCGACCCGCCCAAACGCACAATTTCAACCAAACAGGCCTTGCGCTGGCTCTCGTATCCCCTGCTGTACGCCGCCTATACATTAATCCGCGGACCTTTAGCGCACCGTTGGTACCCATATCCGTTTATCAACGCCGCCCAGCACGGCTACGCCCGTGTCTTGCTGAACTGTGTCGTTCTTGCCATTACCGTTTTTGTACTAGCGGTAATCGTTCGTAGCTTGCCTAAGCTAACACGCGCAAAATTAAAAAGCTAAACAAACTTATTGCTCGGCCGAAACGATAAGCCCTATGGGGCTAAGCGGTTGATGTCGTGAGGAAAGAGCGTGGCTTCTTTGACGTTACCTAAGCCGACAAGCTTTTCGACAGTCCGTTCCAGACCCCAGCCAAAACCACCGTGTGGCGGTAAGCCATACTTGAAGGCGCTGAGATAGTATTTGAAACCGGGATGTTCAGGGTCGCCGTGGGCAATCGTTTTTAGCTGCTCGACTAGCACTTCGTAGCGGTTCTCGCGCATTGGTACAGTGGCGATTTCGATACCGCGGAATAACAGGTCACTGCGGTCGGCTAGTTCAGGGTTATCAGCATTCTTGCGGTGGTAAAACTTCATGCTGCTAGTTGGCCACTCAGTGACAAAGACCGCTTCGCTGCCTAGCTGCTTCTTGGCATAGTTGCAAATCCAACGCTCTTCTTCCGGGCGCAAATCGTCTTCTGCAGTAGTGTCAACATTGTTGGCCTTGCTGTAGAGCTCGTGGACTTCGCGCATCGGAATCCGGGGGAAATCCTTAGTAAGCACCGGCTTCTGGGCATTCCACTTCTTAAGCTCTTCGCCGTACGCTTCCCAAACGCGGTCAACGATATAGTTCAGGAAACCGCTGGCGAAGTTTAGCAAGTCATCGAACTCTATAAAGCCCATTTCGGCGTCGATGGTGATGTATTCTGTCATGTGGCGGGTGGTGGCGCTAGGTTCGGCCCGGTAAGTAGGGTTAGTCTCAAAGACTCGTTCGAAAACGCCAACCATCATCTGCTTGTAGAACTGGGCTGATTGGGCCAGGGTGGCCGTTTTGCCAAAATAGTCGAGCTTGAAGACTTCGGCACCACCTTCAGTGGCCTCGGCTAACAGTTTAGGCGTGTTCATTTCTACAAAGCCGTTTTGGATGAAGTACTCCCGGGCCGCTTCGAGTACTTTGGCCTGGACTTTAAAGATA
>DATHNF010000011.1:0-26194 GCA_035486285.1 Verrucomicrobiia bacterium
CGGAATACCTGATGATGTGGACTCCTGCCCTGGAGCAGTGAATAGTGGACAGGATGTTGATCGGGATGGCGTTGATGATGCCTGTGATGACTTGATCGGCTTACCGGTTGGTGGAAATGACGGCATGGGGGCAGATTCGCAGACAACTATTGATACCGGAAATCCAATCGCAGGTTCCGATACAGGGTCCAGTGAGCCTGGCCAGACGGGCGACCCTTCGGTTGTAGATCCGTTATATCCAAATAATGCAGTCGACCAGTCGCCGTCAGAACCATTAGGTCCCGCCGCTTCATCATTGTTAAACGCTGCGACTACTTTGCCACCAACTCAAGGTAGCGTCATCGCCACTTTTATAACCGCCAGCAATCATAGTCGAAGGGGTACGACGCTTCTCAGACAAATAGGCGTTGTTAACACGACGGCCATATTAGGTGGCCAGACAGCCCGCCCGACTAAAGCCATTACTAGGGCAGGGGCGCCATTAGCTAACACTCTCCTGGGGGACGGCCCAAATCATCGAGCTACCCCAAGTGTTATAAGATGGCTGCCATGGGCTGGTTTATTTGTTATCCTACTCTGCTTGTTTCTAGCACTCGCCGGGATAGCGAGTCGGCGGGATAAAAAGTTGTCAGGTAGGGCAGGCAGCCGTATTCACGACCAAGGTTGTAAGAGTAAAGTTTTTACATGGACTGACACTTTGCTCTACAATAGGCTTATGGTATGGCTGAGAAAGGGGATTGTACTTTTATTATCACTAGTGCTACTGGTCAGTTTACTGGGCGCGGCATTCGCTACCAGCGCCACAATCTCTCTCAGTCATCCAGCGAAAATTGAAGCCTGGCTTAACCAAGGCAACTTCTACAATAACGTCGTAACAAATGTGCTGCATAACGCCCAGCATTCTGCCAGTGATGATCTCGGCGCAGGCAGGGTGTCATTAAATGACCCGTCTGTCGAGCGAGCCGTTACATCAGTCTTTTCACCTCAGTTACTACAGCAGTACACCAACACTATTTTGAACAGTAACTACGCTTGGTTGGAGGGCAAGACTGCCAATCCGCAGTTCACAATTGATCTCACATCAGCCAAACAAAAACTGGCGCAGCAGGTGGGACAACTTGTTGAAACCCGCGTAGCCAGCCTACCGGCTTGTTCGGCTGCGCAGCTAACGCAGCTGCAAACAACGCTGGACACCGACCCATTATCTATACCATGCGCTTTACCCACCCTGAGTCCTCAGATTGCAGGCACGCAAGCTGCCGCCCAAATCACCGGCAGCAGCAATTTCCTTAATAACCCGATTATTACCGCTGACGCGCTGAACCCCAATGGCAACAATCAGGGTAAGCCATACTATCAAAAGTTCTCGGCAGCACCAAAATTATACAAATGGAGCCAGAGACTGCCTTGGATCTTCGGTGCTTTGGCGCTATTGAGCCTGCTCGGTATTGTGTTCATAGCACCCAGAAAACGGCGGGGCGTCAGACGGGTTGGTATTATTCTGTTGCTAGCTGGCATTATTCTAATGATCGTGAAGTTCTTGAGTGATAGCCTCTTTAACCACTTCGAGAAGCGCCTTTTTGCCAACTCCAGCATCGGCCAACTCCAGCAATCACTAACTGACGTCTTGCACCGGGCGGAGATCCAACTGGTAAAAGTTGATCTATGGTTCGGTGTCGCCTTCTTGGTCTTAGCAGTACTGCTCTTCGCGCTCCTCTGGTTCACCCGCCACAAAGACAATCGTCCAAAGCCCGTTTCACTAGATAACTTTGGCGAGGGTGGAGGCACATCGGCAGCATCTCAAGATATTGCGCCAACACCGACTCTACCCGCCCTCAGGCCACGGCCAAACCCTAAGCCTCCTCGTTTGATACAGTAATAAACCTTGGTGTAGTTGTCTGATTCGGCAGACTTTGGCAAGCATGGCCTGTTTCGATCTACGAACAAATGGCGGGGCTAACGGGCCGACTGTCGAAACATGCCCCTGCCTGGGAACGCATCGTGGCGCTGCACCGCGAGCGGTTCGAGTCCTCCTAGACGCGCTTGGTAGGACAGCTTTCAAACCCCTTCGTCAAGCTTGAAGGCGATTCTCGCCGCTCAGGATTAGGCTACCGAGCCGGCCGCGACAGATGCGAACTGCGTGCACCCCTGACCAACGCTTCGCTGCGCCCTCGCGGGACACCAACGCATGGCTCGGGGCCACCGTGATTCGCTAGACCTTCGATGTACGAACCTTTCATTCGCATCTCCATGCCGGTTTATCCCGGCGCTTTCCACAAGCGGCATTGAGCGCAGCGCGGGTCGAGCGTCTATCTCCGTGCGTACACTGAGCCCGACCGCGCTCCCCCCGCGCCATCAGTTCCCAGGAGATGGTTTCGTTCTGCTGATCCGCTCAAGGCGCATTTGGAGCAAGGACTTCTGATGGCCGGATGTTCGATGATCCTCAGCGCGTTTGCCCTTGAACAGGGTGATCCCTCCGCCGTCGGCACTATCTCATCCGTGGTTTCGCCTTGAAGAGCAAGGCGGGCGAGGTCAGTCGGAGTCATGCTGTTGAACGCTGCCAGCTCCTTGACGATAGGTGGCACGTTATCGTGGGCACTGCGCCCATTGCCATTGATGACCCCCCCTTGCGGTTCCTCGTGAGGAGTCCGTTCCTCAGCAGCCATGATGGCTTCCCCCTGTGTACGCGCACGACGCACCGTTAGTGGTAGTAGGAGACATTCTGACAGATTGATTGAAAAGTTGCAAGCTAGCCGAACCCTCTAGCTGATTCGTGGTCCTCGCGCAAGTGCTGTCGCATGGCTCGTTGCTCCGGGGGCGTGCGTGAGTTCCAGATTGCGATGCTCAGGATCACCAGCATAAGTACCGCAAGGCCTGTGAGGCCGATGAGAAGCGGTTGGGTCGCCTTCGTCGCTGTGCAGACTTGTTCCGTGTTTTTCGCGGTTGTCTCGCACTTCCCTCCTGTGAGCACCACGGCGATCGCGCCGAAAGCCGCGAAGGCGTTCCCAAGGGCTAGGAGCCGGACGCCAGAGTGCATGGCGGTCGACATGCCTGGCTCGCGCGGTCGCGCCAAATAGAGAGACACGCCACCAGACACTCCGAGCAAGAGCGCGACGGTTGCATCGACATGGGACTCGAACGAACCGAGAAATACGACTACGAGCGCGAGTAGCGAGACGGTAAAGCAGGCGTTAATTAGGGCGCCGCGAAGTACCAGCTCTGACTTCAACCTCAGCGATATGATACCGGCGCCAGACGATGATGGCTCGACGTCCGAGAGGTGTAGGTGCGCACACTGACTACTCAGCGTCACTGTGTCTTCGTATGTGCCTGGCGTGTGCCCCGGCGTGGCAGGGGCGAAATGCAGGGCGGAATATCCCACAAGCCTGGCGCGAGTAAGAAATACTCCTTCCGGTACGTCAACCTCAAGATGAAAGCATTGAGCTAGCCCGATCCCTGGTGCGGGGTGTGTTGGCTAGGGGATGGCTAGCTTCCGCTCACGGTACTGGGGAAATGTCCACCGTGCGAGATAAGCACGCCAGCCACACGAGCGAACTGGTCAGGCGGAACTGCCACTAATCCTCCGTGCCAGTAATAAAGGCGGTTGACATTATCTTCCGTCGTGAGAAACTAAGTATGTAACAAGGATTCGACATGGGGAAAGCAACGGAACTCGATGACTTTTTGGACAAGCGGGTACTAACTACAGAAGAAATAGAATGGCGTCATGGCTCCAGGCCCAAGCTGCGGTTGCGGCCAGAAGTCATGGCGCAGGCCATCGCTCCGAACGCACAAGTAAGCGACGTGCTGGCTCGGCTCGCAGACGCCGACGGTGAGAACAGGACAGCCCTGCATGATCCCGAGTCGGGCATGATGGCCATTGCGGTGCCATTGGAGCTATACCTAGAGCTGGTCACTTCATATATCAAGGAACAAAATCTAAGTGAAGGAAAGACTGACGGACGAACAGCGCCAACCGATGCCACTCTTGCGGCATTAGGCATAGAGCAGGTAGACCCCCAAGCTAGCTGGAGTGGCAAACGTGACTAATCCCAAGTCTGCTGCGGTGCTTGCAGCACGACGCGCTGAACCTCCGACGCCCCTCGGCGTGTGACTAGCTGACCATCAGGCGTAGCTTCTACGTCCTGGCCACTCTCGGCTGCCCTTTGCCGCTCTCTAATCTCGGCCGCCGTCAGCGGCCGCGTGTCCAGAAAGTCATCGAGTGCCGTCGCCTTGCCCATCGCCATACCTCCTCGGTCGAACACTAACTCCTCCATAGTAGCGTCGCCTTCGGTTCGGCTGAATGGGATAGCGCCGCATCTCGGCTACTCCCCGACATCCGGCCTCTGCCCCGCCACCCGCACCAGCACGTCAAGCCCGAGCTGGTAGTTGTCTGGGAAGCACAGCCGCCCATCGGCATCCACCATCTTGAAGTAGGCGATCGATGAGCAGTCGTAGGTCGGGGCCTTGAGCAACGCCGTGATCTCGGCCACTTCCCCCGGCTCGGTGTCTACTGCGCGGCTGACAAGCTGACCAAACGCGGCTACAACCAGGCGTTCTTCAAGAAGCTGTTTGTGTTGGCCGAGTGGGACGAGGACCAGACCGAGATGTCTGCCTGGGTCAGCGGCGCCGAGCTGACCGAGCCCTATGCCCTACTGCTGACCGAGGGTCTATTCGAGGCTGCCGAGGCTGAGGCCCGGGCCATTGCGGCAGGCGGACAGGCCCCGGCCCCCATAAAAAACAGGGCCAGGAGCGCTGCTGACGAGCGCTCCGCTGGCCCTGTTTCGATCTATGAACAAATGGCGGAGAGGGAGGGATTCGAACCCTCGGTACGGTTGCCCGCACACTGCTTTTCGAGAGCAGCACCTTCAACCACTCGGCCACCTCTCCGTAACTGATTATTTTAACAGATTGTTCGAGCCCTAGATTTTAGCTATAGAATATGCTAAACTTACCCCTGTTGTATTTCCTCTGCATCAGATACCGCGGGAGGGAAAAGAGCAGGGCTAGTTCGCCATTAGGCGAGTTCGGATTCACTTCGAAAAGTCCGTTGAGAAAAACCATAGGTTTGTCTCAAGAATAAGCACCCGTAGCTCAGCTGGATAGAGCGTCGGCTTGCGGAGCCGAAGGTCGTAGGTTCGAATCCTGTCGGGTGTACCAGTTTATTGAATCAGGGTCATTTTGGGCTTGTAAGTTGAGTTGTTTAAAGGCTTCATAACAGTTAATGAGGCTATAAGACAACTTCTGGTCAAACATCTCAACGTTATAAACCAGTCCTTTTAGGATTTGCTGCTGTTGCAAGCTATCTGCGGAATTAAACAGTTGGTTGGCACGTTGTCCAAGGTCTAACAAGTGTGAAGCAGTGGTCAGGTACGATTTGTTATAATCCACCAATTTTGAAAGCTTAGAATTGAGCTTTTGTTGCTTTTCAGTCAGCTCCTCAACTATTTCATCATACAATTCTGCGCTAATACCTTTACCCGTTTTGACTGATTCTAGGCGTTCATAGGTTAGGGTTTTCAACTGCTCTGTAATACTATCGTGTTCTGCACGGGTATCTTTGACTGCTTTGTTTACAAATTGTTGCTGATTACCGTACTTTTCTTTAACAACGTCAATTAGCTTCTGTAAGTTTTCATCAGACAATGCAATAGAACGGAGCATTTCTTCAACCTGTGGCATGATAAGTTTTTGGGCAGTACTCACGTTCTTACATTCCTTGTATTTAGCTTTGGAGCATTTTAGGTAAACATTATTACGGGCTATGTAAGATGAAATCATACACTTACATTCAGCACACCGTACAAATGTATTAAACACAAAAGGCAGACTTTTGTATACGGTGCGACTACTGTGTCTTTCGTCCCGCACTCTTTGGCATTTGTCGTATAAATCTTTTGTTATCAGCGTTGGGTACTTATGTGGGTATGGTTTACCCATAAAAACCATAGTGCCGCAATAAAATGGATTATTTATGGTGCGTTCTACGTTGGATTTTGATACTATTTTGCCTGATTTGCTGCGTAAACCAGCTTCTGTAACTAGTCTAGCGATAGTTTCATTTTGAAAAACAAATTGGATTATTTGACAGGGGAGAAATTACTATTTCTCAATTTAGAGAAGCTATGCAACGAGCAGATACTGAGCAACAAAAGGACGTTGGAGGTCAAGACGACCACAGTCTTTGGGGATCTTTCACCACAGATGATTTTGAAAAAGCTATGACTCTTATGAATGAAGTAATTTCGGAAACTCAACAAAATCAGACAATTACGAATCTTGGAAGAGCAGCTAGTCTATATACATTGTTATTAAATGACACTGAAGATAAAAGGGGGCAAAACCTTACAGACAAAGAGTCTATTATAAAAGGGTTTTCTGAAGAAGATATTGAAAGAATCCAGGTTGCTCTAGGTGCTATTAAAAGTTACCTTAATCGTCAGTTGATAGTCATTAGGTACGGATTAGGGGAGTCCGAACCCCAGAACTCGACAAGTGTTGCTAGGCGTTTTAATATATCCATTGAACGAGCTAAACAATTAGAGCGTAGAGGCTTGAAGACTTTGGAAGAAGAATTATTCCCCAAGAAGTAAGATATCTTTTATACTGAAATAGTTCCAGACCTGTTTTGTCTAAGGACGGTCCTGCAAGCAGGTCATAACTTCCTGGATGCAGGTGTACCATTTCATTAACTACTAATCAAACTTATGCTATTATCTCTTCAGATAGTAAAACAAAAATGTCATGAATATAAATGCGCCGCCGATCGTCAATAGTGTCCCCAATTTAGATACACCCGGTCTTGAAGAGCCCTTTGAAAGGCTCCAGATAGAGGGGGAGGGTGGAGCTGGAGTTACCTGTAAGCTAGGTTATAACCTCTATACTGACGCGGGTTATGTGCGAGAGCCAGAGGTTTTTTACATTGATGACGTTGGTGTGCCTGATAGTATGGAAGGTCAAGGCTTGGGTACTAAGGTTGTGGCCCAAGCTATAGATGAAGCCCAAGAACGGGGGTTCAAGCTCGGCAGAATGGTTTTCATAAACCCGCGCATGGTTAGTGTGACTGAAAAAATTCTTCGTAGCAAACAAATAAAAGACGTAGCATATATAGCTTTAGCTCCTGGTGGTGAGCTAAAGCCGGAAGTGCCATCAGAGGAAGCACTCACGTCTACGGCACGAATTACGGCAGACCAAGCAATAGCCTATCTTACAGAGGTTGAAGCTGAACTTGAACTTGCAATACAACAAGATACGGATCCTACGGCTGGCGGAGTTTTGTGCGTATTAGAGCTTTAGCAACCCCCGGGTTCTCACTTCCTTCAGCTCGACATATTGTTTGCATGTACCAAAAGACTTCATTGAGAAGTCTTTTTCTTTGTTATGCTTGAAGGGTTATGGCTAGAACTAGACATGTTTACTTGTTGCCTGTACCTCCTAAAGTAATTAGCTCAATCGTCAAAGACAATCAGTCACATATGGGAGCGTACAAAGGCTCTATTGATTTTGCGGTACCTGTCGATACATCGGTTCTTGCGGCAGCAAATGGTGTAGTGACAAGGGTATGTGATAGCAGCAATAAGTACGGCAAAGATCCATCATTTGGACAAGACGTAAACTACATAACTATTGAGCATTCTGGCAATGAACTGTCTGAGTATCTGCATTTAGCTCAATCATCTGCCAAAGTAAAAGCTGGCGAAAAAGTTAAGCAAGGCCAGGAAATAGCAAAAACTGGCTTATCTGGATGGTTATACGCTCCCCATCTTCACTTTATGGTCTATAGCAAAGTTGAGCGTCGAGAAGACTTTCAATGTCTGAACATACGATTTATCCAACCCCTACCAGAATAATTCTTGCTTTGTAAAAGTAGTAGTAGGCCGCTTATGCTTGTCATTAATTAGTACCGGATGTATTATTGCGGGTATGTTAAATAGTATAGAATTATCGAGTTATGAAGGCAGGTCTTCTCCTAGGCATGAGACCAGTAGTCGGTTAAGGAGCGTACGTAACCTTGGCGGAGCAACAATAGGCTTGGCGTTGGGCGTGGAAGTTGCCGGTGCCGTTTTTGGATTTGGCGGAGCAGGCCTGGCAGTGGCAAGCGTTGCGGCTATGGAAGTTGGCGCAGTTACGGCTTTTTCCGCTATCGTGGCCGAGAGTATTGTCGAAGGTATCTAGGGCGCTCTTGAGCACTTCTTCGGTAGCACTTAACACCCCGCGCTTTTTAAGTATCAACTAGCCGACGAACGTAAGCCTGGTGGCGGATGTCTGTTGGGTCAAAACAGCCGCTCATTATGTAAGCGAAAACGTCTTCCGGGGTTTTGCCACCATCGGTAATTTCTGCTTCTAGATAATTAGCGATTTTTACGAAACCTTGGTAATAGGCAATATCTTTTGTATTAACGCCGATAATCTCATTACCTAACGAACCTCTGTATACACGATCGGCGTGATTCCAAGCGGTACGTTCAATACCCGCAATATCGGGTGTTTTGCCAGCTGCCTGAGCGCGTACTATTTGCCGGTTGGCGTGAAAGTCGTGCAGTTGGGCACGGTTGAGCGCAGGGAGTCTGGTTTGGCCCAAAGCCAAACTTATATCAATATAGCGGTCAATTATTTTGTTTGGCACCACTCCCGTAATGGCATACTCCATAAATATCCCGATGCCTTCTTCCGCATCAAGGTTGCCTGGCAAGCCCTTGCCCAAAAACGCATCTCCAGTCTTATGGCCATTCACTGAACGTAGGCCATGGACTAATACTTCATGAGTGAATAGCGCCTTAAGTCGTTCAGGCCGATAGGTGCCGCGGTTGCCGATTTTAACCTTTTTGCTTTTGGCAATCGTTGACATACCTTCGCCATTGGTAATCTCAACTGTCCATTCCTGCCAGTCTGGGTCAGATGCTACCAGCCTCTTAATACCTTCTTGGAATAGACTACGAACAGTTTCTAAATCAAGCTCGGTACCGTCTTGCTCAAATGAATCAAAAAGTTCTAAGACATCACCGTAGTGCTCATTAAGCGCGGTTTTCATTTGCTCGGCCACGCCGTGATGATCATCCATGCCGACTTCTGCTGTAGTGATGTCTCCGCCAAGTGCTTCATCGAGCGTGGCTAAGACGTCCTGTAAGCGAGTTTGGTCAATAGCAGGGTTATCTATGTACTGTCTGAAGCTATCATATTGACCCGACATCAACTTCCTTACGTCATCAGGTTTGGGCTCGCCATAGAGTTCAACGGAACTTTGTGTAAACCGCTGCGATATTAGCGGTTGGCTAGCAGGGGCAACATTACGTAATTGATAGGCCGTTAATACCAAGTAGCCTATTGCCGCATATCTAGCTATTTTTTCCTCTTCTAACGAGTCGGGAACTGCTGCCCAGAACTCATCAAGCAGATTGCTCTCTATTTGCCTAGCCTCCTGGGCTTCCGCGTCAAGATTAGCGTAAATAAGCCTCTCAGCACCTACAACATCTGATGCACCAAAGGCCCGTAACATGGACACGCCCCGCACATCGCTTTCCATAGAGGGATTCATAAGAATATGTTGACATAAAAATAATAATTAGTCAACTCGGTGTAGTATCGGGGAGCTATTCTTGTGGGGGTTTGGGTTTCTTGTCTATGAGTTTTTGTCGTTCTAGGGCTTCGTTACGTTGCTTCTCGCGGGCGGCCATTTTTTGCAGCATGCGCAAGTAGTCTTCTAAATTCATAGAATGCCTTTCGGTTAGTTTAGATTGACTGTATTCACAAGAGGCGAGTGCCAAAGAGTTAGTGAGGTAAGCGGTGAATGCTTGCATTTAAGAACACTTCGCCTGACAGCGCAGTCGTATTTCTCACAAGCTAAGAAGTTTTTAATACTTTTGCTAAAGGAATGAACTATAGTTGGGGTATGCGCGTAACAGTTTTTGGGGCTTCGGGGAAAGTTGGGCAGCAAGTCGTGGCACTAGAGCTCGGCAAAGGGTATAGCGTGACCGCATTTGTGCATAGTCACAATCCTTTCAAGGCAAATAAGGATTTAAAAATAGTCACCGGCGGTATCGAAGACCAGCTAGCAATAGGGCGAGCTCTCGAAGACAGCGATGCCGTGATTAGCGCTCTTGGCAGTTGGCATACAAAAAGCAAGCGCGTTCTAACCTGCGGCATGAACACTATCATTCCGACCATGGAAGAGCAGGGGATACGGCGAATTATAACTGTAACTGGGACTGGTGCGCTGTGGAGCGGCGACAAACCCTCCGCCCTCGATAAGCTGAATCACTCGCTACTCAAGCTTGTAGCTCCGAAAGTCCTGCTCGACGGCGAAGAGCATATACGCCTGCTGGCAGCCAGCAAACTTGACTGGACCTGCGTGCGCTCGCCAGTTATGACGCGAGACACGTCAACAAAATATCGTTTGCGGTTGAAGCTGCCGGGGCCGCTCGCCACCATTCCGCGCTCGGCGGTTGCCCAGTGCCTAGTCGATCGGTTGGAAACACGTGATTACATACGCGCGGCACCGGTAATGTATCGGGCATAGCACCGGCTTAAGAATTGGCCACGGCCAAACCCCTCTAAACTTTGTAGGAAAATTAACAGCGCCGTATTGGACTCGGTTGTATGTTATAGATGTGACTAGTGAAGGGAGGGTTCTATGATCCACAAACGTTTAGCGCGTGCGCGAGCATCAACGCCCCGTAAAACTTGGTGGCGGCAATATTTAGCGTACTGAGCACATAGTCGTCTTTGGCGGCCAATTATCAAGCATGCTGCGCTTATAGTTAGTTACTTACGGATTGATACTATAACAAGCCGCCTTAATCAGTTTTGGCATGTGCGTGTAGGTGGTCTGTTCTCTAGCTACTGCGTTTGCCCTCTGGCCGCTTGGCGGGCATGGACTTGTTCATCGGCTGGCGTCAAGCGGCCGGTTAGGCTGCGGGGCCAGAGTTGCTGGGCATGAACAGTGGCAACTTCGACCGAGTAGTACAGCACTTGTGCCTGTAAGTAGATCCAAAAGAGTAGCCCCAAGGCAATAGCAAAATAGCTGTACAGCGCGTCCAAACTTTTCAGTTCCCGGACCAACAAGTAACTCCCCAGCGCCTGTAGAATCACCAAGCCCACAGCTGCCGTGGCAGCGCCTACTCTGGTTTCCTTGACGGTTACATGGCGGGGCAGGCTAACATTCAGCAGGAAGACGAATAGCCAGAATAGTATAAACACGTTGACGGCGACCGACAGTAGTCGAAAAGCTATACCATGCCCGGCTGCCGCTGCCAGGCCAGCACTAATTGAAGCCGCTAGAAAGCCTAGTCCACCAATTATTACCAAGCCGAGGTTCTTAAGAATCGTTTTGGGCAAACTGTCTTGATTGCGTTTCGGTACCTGCCAAATATGATTTACGCCATGGCGGAAAACAGCAGCCACACCGCGCGCGCCATATAAGGTGAAGACGATACCGACTACCAGCGCCAGCCCACTTTTGTGAATAGTATGAACATGCTCCGATAGCTGATTCCCCAGCACCGGGAAGTAGTCGGTCATACTCCGGATGATTGTCGCCTGCAGGTGTGGGTGGCTATGGGCAATGCTATCAGTAACCGTTGTTAACACTAGCAAAAGCGGGAAGAGCGACAAGAAGCTATAGTAGGTTAGCAGCGCGGCTTGGTAGCCAGACTGGTCCTCTCCATACTTCTTGATCACTGCGTAGGTGAAGCCCGGCAGCCGGTGGCCCTGCTGGAAGGTATCAATGTTGCGGATGGCCTTTTGGATGAAATTCATAGTGGGAGGTGCTGTGCGAGTGCCTCAGTTTATTATTTTTTGGGCGAGTGCGCTACTTTTTTTATGGCGCCCAGCACGGCTTCGCCCTTGCCAGCCCAGTCACTAACCGCTGCAATCCTATCTTCGATATGCCGGTGGATGGCTACTATTTTGGCCCGGATAACCAACAAGGTAACCACCCCAACCAAGGCCGCAAGCAGCATCAAACTCATAAATACGATACCGATAATGTAATATGCTGTCTGCAGATCGGACATCACTAACTCCTTAGTACGTATGTAATAGTTCTCCTTGTAATTACAGCACACTGGGCCTGGATTATCCACCATGTAAAAAAGTTTACAGCCCGCCCCAGCCATAAGCCTAATAATGAAGCTACACATAAAAAGGAGAACGATTATGTCTAGTGAAGAAGCTGATAACTTGATGAGCACTTATGAGAAATGGGACGCGAAGCGTGCCAAGCACGAATTCATCCACCGCATGGAGCGCAAACTAAGCCGCAAGGAACGGCGCGGCCGCTCCTGATTGTCACTGCGCCGTCAAGCAGGTCTTCTCAACCCTACGCAAAGTGATTTGGCGCCTTGTAGCTTTGAGCTATTTACCCGCAACGGGCTTCTCTGCAACTACATAATAGCCTACGCCAGCAGGTAATCCTGTAGACGTGCCGAAAACAGCTTCCATCTCTTGAAATTCTTTCCCTCCACCATTTATACGGTTCCGCACCAATAGGCCCGTTTCCCGCAACTTGCGTTCTACTTCTTCTGGAGGAAATAAAAAGTAGTCCCAGCTTATCTTGACAATAAGCTTAGCTCCAGGCTTAAGAACACGTTCAGCTTCTTTTATTAGCGTACGCTTGGTGTCTACTAGTAAGGGTGCGTTTAATACATCGGCCATGTAGCATTCTCCAACGCTCTCATTTGCCAATGGTAAGCAAGTAGCGTCTCCAATAACAAACCTTATATCCTCCTGTGGCCTTTCTGCCCTGACGTAATCTTGGAAACCTCGTATGGCATCTCGAACAGCTGGGCCGTACTCTTGACCATTTACTGCAGAATAATAATTACCTTCGGCTGCATCTACACCAAGGTATAATTTACTCTCCGTGAAGCTTCGATTTCCCCTCAAGGCTGACGGGTCAGTTCCGTAACCTACTTCTAGATAAACCTCGGCACCGGGATATAGTTCAAAGGCTTCATTCCGGCCTTTTTCAAACATAAAACAAAAAGTACCACAAAAGTAGTACGCGGGCAAATGGCGGACAGCAGCGGAACAGGACTAGAGCTGCTTAAACTGGTGCTTGGTTTTTAAAAACGGATGCGTTGCATGAAGCGGTCGACTACGTCGAAAGCGTGCTCTTCAAAAGGCAGGATATCAATAAACAGGTCCACTATTTTGTCTTCGTACTTAGGATCAAAGTAGATCGTTGTCAGTGGAGCAAACCGTTTGAGCGGCATGAAGATCACGCTAGCAAGCTGGCCCTCTGGCGCTACCGCGAAGGACCGGAATTCTTCGTAGCCGTGGTAGCGTTGGCCAATACTAACGCCATTGCTGTCCGCCCGGTACATCTGTTGCTTGGGTTTGCGCGCGCCGTAAATAGCTAGCACCAGGGCACCGACAAGTACTACGCTGGTGGATATCGGGTCATGCGTTAATAAGAAGACCAGCCCGGCCAGCAGCACACCTGCCAGTATTAATGCTACATACCAACCAGGTGACTTATCATGAGCGATAAACTCCGCGGCCGTCCAGCTGACACCACCATTATCGGTGGCCGAAAGGCTGTTCGGAGTAGATGACGAGGGCGGCTCGGGTGCCGGTGGGCTGGCAATTGTTGTTTGGGGCGCACTGTCTTGGGGTGGTTCAGGAAGTGCCTGAGGCGTCGCTGGAGCCGGAGCCTCTGGGCTAGGCACTTCGGACTCTGTTACTTCAGTATGCGGTGCTGGTACAGCCGCCTGTTCTGCTAATGGTGGCTTGTCCAAGATTGCTGTTCGCTGGTCTGCTTCCCGGGGCGCGCCGGTAGGGACAATCACGGTACCCGGTTGGGCTGGCGTTTCGACATCTGTTGGCGCACCTGGTTTTTCGGTTTCTGCCATAAGCGTATTGTACCGCAACGGCAAGGGCAAGACAAAAACCGGTTTGTGACAGCCCGCAACAACCAGGTTTGAGAATAGTGTCATCTGCTGCTATAATCACCTCTGTTACGGAGAGGTGTCCGAGCGGTTTAAGGAACTGGTCTTGAAAACCAGCGTGCCAGCAATGGTACCGTGGGTTCGAATCCCACCCTCTCCGCCATGTTTCGAACTTGTCCCGTTCGCCCCACTTGGTGTGCGAAGTTCGAACCTATGCTGTTCGCCAACAGATAGGAAGTAAGCTATAATACGTCGGTCTGGAGAGGTACCCAAGTGGCTGAAGGGGTCGGTTTGCTAAATCGATAGGGGGGAGCAATCCCCCGCGAGGGTTCGAATCCCTCTCTCTCCGCCAATCATTTATTTATTGTTCACTCTTTATTTAAAATCAAACGCCAGCTAAAACTCTAGGGTTGGGCAAAGACGATAGCTTCAACGCGATGAGCACCGGCAGCACGGAGCGTCGTCGCTGCTGCCTCAAGAGTGGCACCGGTGGTGATAACGTCGTCGACCAGCATGATATGGGCACCACGTGTCAGACTGGGCCGTTTGACGCGAAAGGCGTGGATTAGCTGGGTTAAGCGCTCCTGGCGCGACGTAGCATGCTGGTGAGCTTGGCCGTGTCGTGCCAGATAGTCACCATATAGGAGTTTGGTTTGCCGGGCTAACTCGCGGGCCAATAGTTTGGCCTGGTCATAGCCGCGCTGCCGTACCCGACTGGTAGCGGTTGGTACAGGAATAAGCAGCACATCTGTTGGCGCTGACACGACTAAAGGTGCCAAGCGTGTAGCCATCGTCCGTGCCGCGGCTTGGGCACCAGCCAACTTCAATTGCCAGATCAAATCCTTGGCGGCACCTTCGTATATAGTGCCGACCTGAACACGGCGCAACTTACTGGTTTTGCGACAAGCCGAACAGGTTAGGGCACCTGCCGAAACCTTTCGGCAGCGATAGCAACGTCCTGGTATGACAGCCAGCCTGGTCGTACATATTGCACAGAGTAGGTCTGGTTCCAAGCCGCAACCCAAGCATTCGTACGGCGCTAGTGAACTAATTAATTGGTCCAGCAAGTTCATAGTGAATCATTCCTTAACTCCCGTAATCAAAGCTGTTGTGTTTAATGTGTTGTAAATATGTGTGCCAGAAGTTGCGTAGCCTTTACCGCCTAAGCTATACTGCTACTAAGATAAAAATGCAAGCTTCTTAAGAAGCATTTAATTACTAAAGGGCTCTCGTACTCGGTTCAAATTTGAAACCCAAATGTACGAAAGCTGCACACTAAAAGTAGTGGAGGGTAACACTATTATGGCGCGACGCAATCGCGACGACGATCTGTTGCTAGAAGAAGATGAATTAACCGCGGCCTTTCTGGGTGACGAGGCCGGTGTTCCCGTTGGCGCTGATCAACCAGCTGGTGCGCCTGCTGGACCCGTTGCTGCCGATGATGAGTGGGACGAGGACGATAATGTACCTGGTCAGCTAGCTGTCGATGTGTACGAAACGCGCGAAAAACTAGTAGTCAAAGCCCGCACGGCCGGCGTCAATAAGAACGATCTCGACGTCAGCATCTCAGACAACCAGCTCACTATTCGCGGTACGCTTAGTTCCGGGAATGAAGAAGGTGTTGAGAATTACTTCCTGCAAGAATGTTACTGGGGCGAGTTCTCGCGCACTATTGCGCTTCCCGTACCAGTCAAGGAAGAGGAGATCGAGGCTGTCCTCAAAGACGGCGTCCTGACCATTAGCTTCGGCAAGGTCCAACAGGATACGGTCAAGAAGATCCAAGTTTTGTAAACATACGCTTGGCTCTTAGGATAAAGATACTGTCCAAATTAATAAGACCCCGATAATCCGGGGTCTTATTAATTGCACTACGCAAGCTTCGAGCGATTGCCCATATATCTTCTGGCTTATGTGCTGGAAGCGGACTTTTCTTACTGGGTAACAGTACTGCTCTGGTTGAGCACAAAGTGAACTATCAACTGCGCTAGGGCGACTATGACTAAGCCCACTATGGCGTAAATAAGCGTATTTTTGGCGTTACCGACACTACCGCTATCACCACCAGAGGTAATGTAACGGAAACCACCGTAAATTATCATAACCACGGAGACTACACCAACTACAATCGAGAAGATCTTCACGATGCTAGCAGCGGCAGTAGAGACATTGGTCGTTGTGTCGCTACAATCTATAGCAGAGCCGCTCCCTAAGGCACCGTTTGCCCCGGCTGCAATGTTAGTAGCAGTGTTCGAGCAAGTTCCGGCAGCGGCAGATACAGCTACTGGTACAAGCATAGGCATTACAAGCATCAGCGTCGTGGCTATCATGAACATACGTCTTTTGAGTTTTTGAATCATACGGACCTTTCATTACTTTTACTTAACTTTATACTACAGAAATCTTGCTTAATCAAGCTTGTGCTCGCTTTCATTTTAATGGCAGTTCGGATCGTTCGCAAGGATTGTGCTGTTAGATGGGCAGACTTGGGCGCCACTAGAAGTACTGAGGGCGAAGTGTACTAAGAATTGAGCCGCGGCCGCGATGGCTAGCCCGATGAGCGCATACACGAGCGTGGTCTTCGCTGAGCCGACCCTTCCTGCATCTCCGCCGGAGGTGGTGTACTTAATGCCGCTAATAATGATCATAATGACTCCGGCCATACCGGCTACGACACTAAGGATGACGACCACGCTGCTAACCACGCTGTCGATGCTGGTGCCGCCACCACCGACTTGGCTGAGACCGTTGTTGGCGTCGTCTTTTAAGTCTGCCACGACGGGGTTCAGAGGCAGGGCGTTAGCAACGACCGGGCTGAATAAGGCAAGACCGGTTATGCTAATTACTAGTGTTAGGATTGCGATTTTTAGATGTTTCATGATTAGTTCCTCTTAGGTTATCTTATCCAGAACGAAGGCTACTATAGCCTGCGCCAATGCGGCTACCAAAACACCGATGAGCGAATATACCAAGCCAGTACGCGCCGAAGCGATAGCGTTCGCATCACCGCTGGCAGTAATCAGACGGACGCCGCTGAGCACTATGCCGATGACAGCACCGATACCAACCACTACCGATATGATGTCGATAGCTCCCTTAATAATATTGACTATAGGGTTATTGGTGCCATTATTGCCCTGTTGGGCGCTGACATCACCGCAGACATCAGGTGACCCACCGACGCTGCCATTGCCACAATTCGAGAAAATTTCAACAGCACCGGCGTGACTCGTCAATACCGCCGCTGGAGCTAGCAACAAAGCCAAAAGGCCGAGGACTGTCAGTAGCCGTCTCATAAGTTCCCCAATACTAACGATACTATCGCTTCGGCCGTCAGTGCAACCAATAAGCCAATCAGGGCATAGACAATAGTGTTACGAGCCTTGGCCGTCTCTTGCGGATTGCCTTGGGCGGTTACGAACCGTAGACCGGCGATGACAATAAATAGCACCGCCAGGGCAGCTATAATAGCAATCACAATCTGTATGATCGCTTGCAAGTCGCCACTAGTGTTAGTCGCTTGCGGCAATCCAGTCTGGCAGCCAGCGCCATCTCCACCAGCATCACAAAAGCCAGTGGCCCCAAATCTTCCCAGCAACTGGGCTGCTAGTACATACATCATGAGACACTCTTGGCAATGAAGGCCACGATTGCCGCCGCCATAACCGCTATGGCTAAGCCGACAAGTGCGTTTACGATAGTATTCTTGGCCTGTCCCGTCTTGTCGGGCTCGCCTTGGCTAGTGGTATATATGATGCCACCGTAGATTACAAAAACGAAAGCGATGATGGCAGCCACCCTGAGTAGAATTTCAATGATAGCGGCTACAACCAGCCAAATGTCGCTCAGGCTGGTAATGCTCGGGCTACACAAGCCATTGGAGTCAGTAGCGCTCGGCAAATATTCATACCAGGTCGGGAACCCTAGGAAACTGCCGCCTCCGCAGGCCGCCGCGAAATGAAAGAATAGTGCGTTTATCATTAGTGAAGAAACCCTGCCGGAATTATATAGTTCAATATGGCGTATCCAAAGATATATATCAAGAGCGCGATGAGCGTGCTGCGGATCCGTCCGATAGCTAGAGCTGTGGCCTGCGGATCGCCACGGGAGGCCGAATACTGGATACCGCCAACGACGATAGAGCCGACAATAACTAAACCAACACCGTCCGAAAGTATGCGAATGATGGCAAACGTGGCATCGGCTATGGGATTACCCTCGCCCTTACAGCCGATATCAATGCTCACTTGCACGGCTTCGCTGCCGCCACCACAGGGTGTCGCGGTTGTGGGGGGGCTATAGCCTTTGCCGACTACCCCGGATGCTTTGGCGGCAGTATAGGCGTTACACTGGCTCTTGAGTTTGTTGGTGCCGTACTTGGCGCAGATTTTACCTTCGGCAGCGTCGAGAGCGGTTTGGGTCGAGTAGTCTTTGCAGTTTCCGCCTAGTTTCTGGCCTTTGATCTTTTGGAGGGCAGGGCATATTTGATTATCCAATATACTCTGGAGCGTTGGATTAACAGCATCGGCATGCGCCTGGCCTGAGCCAGAAAAGACCGCGCCCACGACCGCCAGTACGATTACCATACCGACCAAGACAATATTTTTCATAATACGCTGTTGCATGCTTTGTATTTCTTAGGCTACCTTACTACTATAGATTATTATGGAATTTCGTAAAGAGAAAAACAAGTTCAGGTCGAAAAATCCCCTAGCTAGTTTAGCAGTGCAGACCATTACGCTTGTGTTATCTTGTGCTATAGTAAAGACAAAGTAAGAATAAAAAATGAAACGCCGCTTACTCTATTTAGCCCCCATCTTGCTTGTCCTTGCTTCTCTTGGTGCCAGCTTCATTCAGCCACCACAAGCCATTGCCGCGTCGTCAGCCGCAGCATCAGATTGTAATAGCACCGAGTCGGGCGGTACCCCAGGAGACATAAAATCCTGTGAGCAAGGCTACGATGGTGCTGTCGCCGGAAAATCAAAGATCGATGCTTGCCCAAACAGCATGGGTGAAGGCAGCCGAGATCCGAATTCGCTGAGCCAAGCCCAATGTAATGCCGGCTGGACAGATGGCGAAGCTGCGGTAGCCAGAAATAAAGGTACCACTCCGACACCGCCCACAAGCCCCAGCCCGGCAGCCCAACAAGACTGTAATAAAACCGAGTCGGGCAGCGCACCATCGATTGCCGCATGTGAAATAGGTTATGACGATGCGGCGTCTGGCCAGCCCCAAGATCCAACCTGTGCCGCACTTGGTTCGGGATCAAAGACCCTAGGCAGCTCCAGCGATTGCGACCAGGGCTATAAAGACTATGGAGCGGTAAAGGCCGAGGACGATGCTACTTGTCCTACTTCGACATATCCTGGTAGTCAGCAAGCTGCTTGTATCGCAGGTTTATCGGCCGCTCAAGCCGGCCAAGACGATAGCGTTTGCGCTAGTAAATCCGGTAGTGATCAAACAGCCTGCGAGGCAGGCTTCAAGGCTGGCGGCGGGACACCAAGCGTTGGCGGCAGCACCGCGCCACCGAGCTGTGAGGCTTCGGGCTTTAGTCTATCGTGGATTTTGTGTCCGATAATTGAAGGGGCCGCCAACGCTACCGATGGTATCTATAACAACATTGTTAAGCCCTTATTAGTAACAAAGCCAATTGAGCTCACCAACCCCAGCAGTGACCCCACGCATACTTACGACATTTGGTCGAATTTCAGGGTCTACGGTGACATTTTTCTAGTAATAGCTCTCCTGGTAATTGTTTTCGGTGAGTCTCTTGGGGGTGGGTTAATTGACGCATACTCGGCCAAGAAGATATTGCCGCGTTTGTTAATCGCGGCAGTATTAATCAATTTGTCCATCTATCTCGTGGCACTAGCCGTAGACCTGACAAACATTATTGGTAGTGGTATAGCAAACTTGATCGAAGCGCCTTTCACAATCTCCGGTGCTTACACTCTCCATATCGGAGGAGCGACTGGTGATTTGGGCGTAGCCGGCCTGCTTACGGGCGGAATCTGGGCAGCAGCTGGAGGTGGTGCTTTAATAGAGTTCTTGTTGCTCATGGTTATGATACCCGCTTTCTTGACGTTCGTAGCCATTTTGGTAACCGTTATACTGCGGCAAGGCCTTATAGTTTTATTAGTGTTGGTGTCGCCGGTAGCTTTTGCCTTGTACTGCCTCCCTAACACTGAGCAATATTTTAGGAAGTGGTGGGATTTATTACTAAGAACCCTTTTGGTGTACCCGCTCATAGCTATACTGTTTGCTTTGGGTAATGTTTTGTCTGTGACTATTAATTCGACTGCTAGCGGTATTACTGGTTCGCTCACAGCGCTGTTGTCAGTCTTCGCGCTTTTCGCCCCCCTATTCCTTATCCCGTATAGCTTCCGCATAGCTGGCGGGCTACTGGGTAGGTTTCACGACCTTGCCACTACGACACGGCAGCGCGCGCATGAGGGTATTAAAGGTAACGCTAGTGATCCCGACAGCTGGCGCCGCAGGTCCAGGAGCAAGCTGCGACAGCGTTACGCTGAAAGAGGGATGGATGGCAAAGGACTGGCTACCAATGTTATACCGCCGACTAATCCGCTTAGTAGATCGGGTAGGCGAGAGTGGCGACAAAACAGAGAAGCTCGCCGGGCTTCCAGCAGAACAATACTTGGACAGCAATTCTTTGAGAATGATAGCGTAGCCAAGGCTAACAAGGGTAACGACCAGTACTACCAAGCTGTGGCTAGCCGAAGAGTGGCGGAGGCGAAACGGGACGCCTTACCGGTTGGCTCCCCAGAGCGGGCGTCTTGGGACCAGGCCATTGCCGCATCCCGGATTACACCTTCCTCGCAGGCAATTAGGATGGCGGCAGCCCAACAGCTCTCCACGACTGGCTTCCAGCTCAGCCAAGGGCAGCAGGGTTATAACGAACTGGCCGAGACTATGGCCGATATCACTGGAGCTCAACTGACACGAAGAGGCAACAACGTCATGGGCGCAACCGGGCCTAGGGCCGGAGCCTTCTCCGATGCCATGGATAACGCCCAGTACAATCTCAGGAACGCTGGTCGTTACGACCTGGGTGGCATTAACCGTGGAGCAGGCTATGATGCCCAAACGGGCACCAGCAAAGCTTCGCTATACGAACTTGCGAATGCCAAGCCTGAATCTATTAGGGGCATGATGGATGGCCTGCCGTACGGACCCGGCGTTAGCAATGCCCACGCTGTAGCATACAAAGAGCTGCAATCAATGCTGCCAAACAGTAAGGGCGGCACCCGAGACGAAATCGTCAAACAGATACAGAACCTACAGGCTAGGGGCGTTGAGGACTACATGAGCACGCCTACGGGACGAGCAAGTAGAGGACGAGTTACGTACGATCCTAAGAACCCGTCAGCAGGAACTTGGAGTAATGAAGAAAGAACTCGAGGCTGGAGAATGGACTACGTACCTGAGACAAATAGCGACATTGCTCAGCGCACTGCTAGAAGCTATGAACGGCCTGACCCGAACCACATCACCTAGCCGAAAGGTCGAGCTATGCGCACATGACGGCTCGGACAGTCCTAAAAACTTAAGGCAACCTTGCTATAATTAAAAACAATCATGTCATCATACAAACTCATCCAAGATATCGAGGCCGAAGACCACATTCTGGGGCCGCTGTCGCTGCGGCAGTTTATTTTCGCGCTAGTGGCTGTGTTCTGTTTCTACCTGTGTTTCATAGCCGTTACCAAGCACGCTGGTTTCTTATTGGTGGCTTTCCTGCCGCCGGGATTGTTTTGCGCGTTTTTTGCCTTCCCGTTTGGCAAGGATCAGCCAACAGAGGTGTGGGCCTTGGCTAAGATTCGCTTCTTGTTCAAGCCGCGGCGGCGCATCTGGGACCAAAGTGGCGTCAAAGAGCTGGTAACCATTACCGCTCCTAAAAAAATCGAGACAGTCCTAACCAACGGCCTCAGCCAGAATGAAGTTCAGAGCCGTCTCACAGCGCTGGCCAACACCATTGATAGCCGGGGCTGGGCCATTAAGAACGTTAACGTAAACACCTACAGCCAGCCGAACCCACTGGCCACACAGAATTCTGATCGCCTGATTGATATTGCCAGTATGCCACAAGAAGTTCCAAACTTCGAAGTGCGGCCGGACGAAGACATATTGGACGAGACCAGCAATCCTATCGCGCAGCAGTTTGACCATATGATTACCGAGTCAACGCAGGCGCATCACCGGCAATTGGTTAACGAATTCAATAACGTCGCCGGTAGCGCACCTAGCGCGCCAGTTGATTATTGGTTTATGAACCAGCCGGCTATGCCGGCTAACACGCCGCCAGATCAAACCATGTTCAATACCCAGGTGGTACAACCCGGCAGTACCGCTGCCAGTATAGCCGGCCCGGTAGCCAGCGCCGATGACGAAGCCCTTGCAGCCCAACTCAAAGCCCAACATGGCGGCCGAGATGGTTCATATGCACATTTACGGACCATTCAGCCACTGGGCAGCGACCAGCCACAACCACCAATCACGACCAGCCAGCCAGCACCAGCCGTGGTACCTAACAACAGCGTACCGGTACCTGGCGCTGCGGCCCCCGATCCTGCTATACTATCCTTGGCAAATAACAACGATCTAAACGTAGCAACTCTCGCGCGTCAGGCTCAAAAAACTAAGGATGACGGCAAGTTGTCGGATGGTGAAGTTGTCATTTCGCTCCATTGACCGCCTCATACCCCGCGGCAAGCAGTGAACGACAAACAAAGGTGGGCAAAGATTATGAACTTCCCGGCAATAAAGCAAGTAGTAGCAAATTCTAGTCAGCGAGTGGCCCGACATTATCAAACGGCCAGTAGCCAATTACCATTGGGCATGGAAGCATGGCACGGCGTTTCGCTATTCACTCATCGCTTACTAGTAATACCGGCCCGGAGAAAGCAGTGAACCCTTCAAACCCAGCTCCCCAGGAACAACCGCAATCCGTAATGGTCCAGCCGGCCGGGCTGCCGAGAGACGCTTCGAGTCGTGTTGCGCCATCGCTTATTGTCCCCGGGCAGCCGCAGCCGCTCCCGACTAATCAGCAACCGGCAGCAATAGCCATGCCGGCCATGCCGACAGTGCCACTACCAACCCAGCAGCCAATATTAGCCCCTCCGGTGCCTGTTAATGGAGTTGCCCCTCAGCGGCCCCAGCCCGCACAACCACCGCAGGTCTCCGTATCCCCGGCAAATACGCCAACCACTGCGGCAGCCAAGCCGCGAACAAACACCAACAGCACGCAGAATTCCCTCCAGATCGCCGAAATCCGTGACGGTATAGTTATCATGAATGACGGCTCGTACCGCTCGGTAGTTATGGTCAAAAGTATAAACTTCGACCTGATGAGCAATCAGGAGCAGGAAGCTGTCGAATATAGCTATCAGGGCTTTTTGAATTCACTCTATTTCCCGATCCAAATTTTCCTACGCTCGCAAAAGGTCGACTTGCAACCATACATTGAGAAGCTGGACAAGATTCGTACCGAGCACGACAACATGCTACTGGCACTGCTCATGGAGGATTATATCGGCTACATTGACAGCCTCAGCCAGCAGACCAATATTATGGACAAAAAGTTTTACGTGATTATTCCATTCTTCCCAGTTATTAATGCTCAGAAAGCGTTGTCGCAAAGCAAGAACTTCCTGAGCGGTATCGGTGGCCTGTTCAATAACAAAGACCAGCACGTCGTTGTTAACGAAGTGGACTTAGAGAATGCCAAGACCGAGCTGCGCAACCGGGTGCAGGCCGTGCTGTCTGGCTTGCTACAGGCCGGTATCCAGGGCTTACCGCTAGATACTCAGGAACTCATCGAACTGTATTACGACACTTATAACCCTGATACGGCCACCCGTCAGCAGCTCAAGAATTTTAATGACTTATCGGCCGACATTATTACCAAAGGCCAGGGTGCCGCGCCGCAAGCACACTTACAGAGGGAGCTACAATGACAACTTTGGCGAAGAGCTCTAGGAGAGATGCCTAATGGCTTTTGGCAAAAAGAAGCAACCAGCCGTTGACCCAGTAGCCGTCGCCCAAGCCCAACGGGCCCGCGAAGAACAAGAAGTCCAAGCGGCCTTCCAAAAAGGCATTACCGCTCTGCGCGACTTCATCGCCCCTAGCTCACTGGAGTTTAGCAGTACGCACTTCCAGCTTGGCACCCGTTACGCCCGGACATATTACGTCTATGGCTACCCACGGCAGCTGTACACCGGTTGGCTCAGTAGCATGGTTAACCTCGACGAGGTTATCGATTTGAGTATGTACATTTATCCGGTAGAGAGCCAGGTAGTGCTCGAGAATCTGAAAAAGAAAGTTACCCAACTGGAAGCCGGCATCCAAATCGACAGCGAAAAAGGCCGGGTCCGCGACCCAGGCAAACAGGCTGCCATCCTCGATGCCGAGGAAATGCGCGACAGACTACAAGTCGGCGAGGAGCGGTTCTTCCGGTTCGGTCTGTATTTCACTATCTACGGCAGCAGCTTGGAAGAACTAGAGTTCGTCAGTCACAAAGTCGAATCAATGCTCGGCCAGCAGTTGGTCTACAGCAAACCAGCCAGCAGCCAGCAAGAACAAGGCCTCAACAGCACGGTGCCACAAATGGTCGACCAGCTGCAAATCCGCCGCAACATGAGCACCGGCGCGCTCAGCACCAGCTTCCCGTTCACCAGTGCTGACCTCAGTCAAGATAACGGCATCCTCTATGGTATTAACATGCACAATTCTGGCCTGGTTATCTTTGACCGCTTCTCTCTAGAGAATGGCAACTCCGTAGTCTTCGCCAAGTCCGGCGCAGGTAAGAGTTTCACGGTCAAACTAGAGGCTCTGCGTAGCATGATGTTCGGCACCGAAATCTTCATCATCGATCCGGAAAACGAATACCAGCGCATGTGCGAAGCCGTCGGTGGCGCCTACGTTCGTCTGAGCCTTAATTCGGCCACTCGTATTAACCCGTTTGACCTGCCGAAAGTCGTCGACAGCGAGGAGGCTGACAACGCGCTGCGCAGCAACCTCATTACGTTGCACGGTCTACTGCGCCTAATGATGGGTGGCGCTCAAACCCAGATGATGGGTGGTACGGCGTCGACGATACCCGCTCTAGCACCCAGCGAAGAAGCCGACTTGGACGCCGCCCTCATCGCTACGTATGCCAAAGCAGGCATCACCAACGATCCGCTGACGCACACTGGCACGCCGCCAGCTATTACCGACCTGTACGATACGCTGCTACACATGGGCGGCACTGGCCCGCAATTAGCGCAGCGGCTGCGCAAATACACCACCGGGACCTTTGCCGGTATTTTCAGTCAGCAAAGCAACATTGATATCAATAACCCGTTAGTAGTCTTCAACCTGCGCGACCTAGAAGACGAATTGCGCCCAGTCGCCATGTATATCGTCTTGAATTATATTTGGAACAAAACCAAGACCGACCAGAAACGCCGTCTGCTAGTCGTTGACGAAGCCTGGCAGTTAATGAAATACGAGGATTCGGCTAACTTCCTGTTCTCCCTCGCCAAACGGGCTCGCAAATACAACTTGGGCATCACTACTATCACCCAGGACGTCGAAGACTTCATGGGTTCGCGCATGGGCCGGGCAATTGTGGCCAACGCCTCAATGCAATTCCTACTCAAACAGTCTCCCAGCGCCGTTGACGTGCTGAGCGACGTATTCAAACTGACCAGTGAAGAGAAAAAGCGCCTGAGCCAGTTCCCGGTCGGTCAGGGATTATTCTTCGCCGGACAGAACCACGTTCATATCCAGATAGTGGCCAGCCCGACTGAAACCGGCCTGATTACCACCAACCCGGAACAAGTTCAGCAGATTAACGCCCAGGCAGCCAACCAGGCCGGCGAGTTTAGCCAGCCGCAAGGCACTATTGACCTTGGTAACCGCCTGTACCCGGGCAGCGGCTAAGAAAAGCGCTAGCCCTTAACTACTGATCGCTACTTAATCGGATACCGTTGGTCGTTTCGCCCGAATTCTAGGCACAACGATAAAGGATAGGGGATCTGGGAAAGTTCAAGGTCCAAAAGGTCAGCGATCAAAGAGTTAGGCGTGTATAATACAAGCGTAAGGACTTAAGTTGTAGACCCAACAAACATGGCAGAACCCGAACGAGTGTACAATGACCAGGATGCGCAGCCGGTTACCCGGCCAGATCTACGCGCACTCGAAGGTGGCGGCGAAACCAGCCCGCCACGCCGCGATCATTTAAGCTCAGTAGACGGTGACAAGGATAAGGGTACAGATGGTGGCTCATCCGCTTCAAGCGGTGGCAGCCC
>DATHNF010000012.1:0-5222 GCA_035486285.1 Verrucomicrobiia bacterium
ACGAAAAAGCCCTCAAAGCTCAAGTCGCTAAAGTTATAGACGCCATCAAACAACTCGGCGAGCCGAAAACCATCGAAGAAGTAGCCAAAGCCGCCACCATTGAAGACGTAAAGCACGCTGCCGCTCTGGCTAGCGTTTCCAAGCAATTGGCAACCCTGAATGGTCGCTGGGGCCTGGTCAAGTGGCCAATGGTTAATCCCAAGAACATCCGCGACAAGATTTACGTCATTCTCAAAGAGAACGGCAAGCACATGCACTTCAACGAAATCGCTGGCGCCATCAAAGACAGCGACTTCAAGCGCAAAGACGTTACTACCCAAGCAATCCACAACGAACTGATCAAAGATAAGCGCTTCGTACTTATCGGCCGTGGTATTTACGCACTCAAGGAGTGGGGCTACGAGAAGGGCACTGTCGCCGACATCATCACCGAAGTTCTCAAAGATTCGGGCGAACCATTGCACCGCGACGAAATCGTCAAGCGCGTGCTCAAGAGCCGTTTCGTCAAAGAAACCACCATCCTCCTGAACCTCCAAGGCAAGCCGCAATTCAAACGGGTCGCCAAAGCCACCTACACCCTCGCCGAGTAGACCATCGTGCGCAATCTTGAGCCGCGTTTGTCAGCAGACGATCAAGCGTTTGTTAATTTTATGGCTC
Organism: Verrucomicrobiia bacterium; assembly: GCA_035486285.1. GTDB lineage: Bacteria > Patescibacteriota > Saccharimonadia > Saccharimonadales > UBA4665 > DATHNF01. Next base: position 658 of record DATHNF010000012.1, read on the forward strand.
CACCAGAACAGGCAACAATAAGAAGACAAGCCAGCATTGAATTTGGCGAAGCGCTCGACGCCGTTGTAGCTGGTACACGCCCTGAGGAACCAATTGATTTATTTGACCAGGTAAGTGGCCTTCTCATTAGCGATGCTACAGCCGACCATTTAGACAGACGGCGGCGAGCTGCGAGCGAAATTAAAAACACTTTATCGCTTAAAGCCGCAATAAAATCCGACCTCAATAGCCATCTGTTTACGCTCATCGACAAGCTAAGGCCGACTGATCCAGAATTATCTGAGGGCATAGCTGATCCAGCGCAAGCAGACATTGATGTTCCGCCGTTTGAGGTGAACGAGCAAGGTGAGTGGCAAGTGAGCTTTGATTGGATGCAGGCTATGGCCGACGCTATGGAGAGCTATTCCGAAACTCCCGAGGGTCAAGCACAAGAGGAAGCGTATTGGCGGCTTGGCAACACCGAAAGATTTGTTGGTATGCTAGCGCCTGGCAGCGACCACCATGCGCTACTGAGAGATCTCATGGAGAGAGAAGTGGAACTAGCGCCGACCACCGAGTTTTTTGAAGAGGACGTTATCCGAGGTTTACTCGATTTCATTAGAATGAGCCTAGATAGTACTGTCGGCCGCGTGGATCAGTACCTCTACGTGGACGATCCTGAAGCGCGCGACTATGTTCACGCTCGAGTAGTAGATGAGCTCATCGATTTACGTGGAGACCGACACCATTACATGGCCGGCAAGCTGTATACCATTTCCGAAGCTACGCTACGAGCAACTTCAATACAAGATCTGCGCGAGAGGAGAGTTAAGCCTGTAATTACCCGGTTTTTAACTCACTACACTGAGCCCGACCCTCAACATGGATATCGCCATGTACGCCCGGGATATGAAGTTACGTACGAGCAAGTCGATAACGGAGAGCTTACGTTCTACATCGGCACTCCTCAATACCCAGGGGTGATACACTACAATAAGCAGCAGCAGGGCCGAGCTGGGCGCTACCGTCGTCTACCCGTAGCACTTCCGGACATTAAAAGACTCACTGAAGAGCTCAAACCACATATCGGTATTTCACGATTTTAATTTGAACATTTTACGAACAAGCTATACTGAAGTGTAGTGGGCAAAGGCGCAATAGTAGGTTTAGTTTTTGTGGCTATGCGTGGGGGAGCAGGTTGTTAGAAAATTTAAATAAAATTATTTGCATGGGGCAGAATTATTTGGGTTGAGTGAGCGGGCAGAGTACCACGTTGGGTCATAGACATGATGTCGCACAATGTGTATTTTGCGACTGTGATATTTGATTTATAGATGATGTGGGTGGTACCCCTGCTGTAGGGGAGCGGAACTGCTTTGCCCCTAATTACTGCTAGCAACTGCCGGCTACTGCGTGCTGCTTTGCTGTATGGCTATTCTACTAGCCTTAGCTGGCACTACATAAGACCTTGCCTAGGCCCTTTAAGCGTCTAGTGGTCAGATGTGATTTATACCACTATTTGACTTTTCCACATGTTTGTCGTGAAATCCTTGCTTTTTTTGATTTATATTTCAAATAATTAAATCCCCTGCCTTGCCGTCCATATGTGAAATATTTGACTTTTACCCTGCTCTATATTTTTATATAGTTTTTTTACTTTGCGCCATACGGGGCAGATACTGAACAAATAGCGAACTAGCGGGGCAGAACAACAGGGGGAATCGCTTCACTCTAATTTCCAAATAGCAATTATCAATAAGTAACGATGGAGTACTGCTCCGCAGCACAGATGTTCTACTGGGTCTCAGCCTACGCTGGGATAACCGAGGGGGAAACATCTGCCCTTCCCCATCTCACGAGTCTGATTACGCCATTTTATTGATAGTAGGCACGGCCATCAACGCGTACATCGATGTATTGCGCCGGGGTAACATGCTGGCTTTGGAGCTGCGCCTGGGTGGCCAAGAAGGTGCCGACTTGCTGACGGGCATCGTCAGACTGCAAGTTGAATTTCACGAAATACGGCTGTCCTACCAGGTGAACGTCCAATTCGCTGGCAGCTGCCGGCAGCGTCATGGCGGATATAGTAATATGCTTGGTAGCTAACTGGGCAACCACGGTTTGGATGAAGCTAACATTATCGGGGGTCAGGATTTGGTGGTCCAGCGTTACGTGGAGACCGCTGGCATCAGTTACTATTGGCAAGCTGCTTTGGCCAGCAGCAGATAGATTAGTGGTCGTCAGCAATGCTTTGCCGGTAGTGTCGAGCACGAAAGAGCCGTCAGTAGTGGTCAGCACCAGTGCTGGCTGGGTGGCCTGAATATAGATTAAAGGCCGGTGAGCCAGTAACGGCAAGGTTATGCTAACACTCGATAGTTCCGGAAACTGACTGCGTAACTGCCGGCTAATCTGGCCGGTATCAACCGTAACCTTGTTACGGTTCCAGATAGAACCGGCCAATAGCTTACTGGCAGCGGCCTGGTAATTCGATTGGGAATGCAGAAATGAACTGCTGCTGCCCGTCGTAAGCGGCACTAGCTTAGCGTCGGTAGACAGGCTCAAGACATTGACAACGGAGGCCACGACAGCCACCAGCAAAATCGCCAGGCCGACGCGTTCCAACCAAAAACGCGCGAAAGAAACAGAGGCCTTTTTTACCTGTTCGCGCGATATCTGCCGGCCAGTGTTTAGTTCTTGCTCGGAGCGCTGGGCGCGATATGAGAAGGCGGACTGATTTTGAGACCCAGCACCGGGTTGCCGCTGGCGGCGGCCCGAAGGCAATCGTGATTTGCGAAGTAGTGTCATGTTATCTCTGATGTCATGGCTACGCTTTACCAGTTTGTAGTATCAATTTGGCCAACTCCTGGGTGGCTCGGGGTTTGGCGAACTCGTGGAGGTGGGCGCCCAGTTCGTGCTGCTGAGCGGGGTCACGCAGTAGTTTACTCACTTGTTTGGCCAAGCGATTGGGGTCAGTTCTTAGATCGGTCTCGTCTATTACCTGGGCGGCTGACTGGTCTACCAGGTACTGGGCATTCTTGAGCTGATGGCCACCCGTTAGGAATGGGCTAGGGATGATGATACAAGCCTTGCCCTGCAGGGCAAACTCCGCTAAATTGGTCGCGCCAGCTCGGGAAATAATACTATCAGCCGCTCCGCTATAGCGATAGACATCCGATATGAAGCCGAAGACTTGCACCCGGCGCAGTTCTGCTGGGGACAGTGCTCCGGTGTAAAATTGCTGCATGTCAGCTTCATTGATCCGGCCAACCACGTGAACAACATGCAGCTCTTTGAACTCGGCCAACAGATGTGGCACCGCCTCGCCAACAGCCTGGTTAACGCGCTGAGAGCCTAAGCCGCCGCCAATGATAAAAAGCAGTTTGGCCTGTTCGGGAACGTTAATCTCGGCCCGATATCGTTTACTCAAAGCTGTCGTGACTGGTACGAAGTCACTTTGGACAGGAATGCCGGTGGTAACGGTTTTGTTGGATGGATAGGTGTAGATTTCTTCCGGTAGAGCTACAGCGTGAATAGCGGCCCAACGGGCGATAATGCGGTTGGCCAGCCCCGGAATAGCATCCGAGTCATGCGTAATATACGGAATATGTAAACGAGCCGCCGCCAGCCCAACTGGGACACCGACAAAGCCGCCTTTGATAAAGATTATGTCTGGTTGTAGTTTTTTTAGCAACGCTCTGCTCTGCCGAATGCCAATGAGAACATACAAAACATCACGAATATTTTTCAGCAACGTTGGTATATCTAATAATTGCCGTAAACCCTCACCATGATAGCGGCGAAACTTCCCTGCCCGCACCGTGAAAACTTCATCGATATTTGGGTCGGCCGCCGGAATATCGCCCAGTTTATCGCCACGCTGACCGATGTACATAAGGCGCGTCTTAGGTTGGAGCCGCTTGAGCTCAGCCGCCACGGCCAGTATCGGCGTAATATGGCCGCCAGAACCGCCACCGGTCAGTACGACAGTCAAGCTCTGTCCCTCCGAAGCGTACTGTTCTGGAAGCGTGGGCGCTCTGTCTCTGCGCTAACTCGTGGCGTGCTCATAGCAGTGTACTGCGACGCTTGGAATACCAGGCCAACCGCGGCAGCCGTGAAGACCACGCTCGTGCCACCGTAGCTGATAAACGGCAAGGTAATGCCTTTGAGCGGTAACAGCCCGATCATGGCGCCGATATTTATCAGCGTTTGGACACTGATCCAGGCTAATACACCGACGACCAGTAGGCGACTGAAGTCATCTGGCAAACGTTCAGCGATACGCTTCAAACGGGCAAAAAAAGCCGCGAAGACAGACAAAAGAATGATACAGCCGATAAACCCAAACTTTTCGGCATAAATAGCAAAGATAGAGTCATTAGCTGCCTCTGGCAGATAGCCATAGGCCTGGACACTACTACCTAAGCCTAAGCCGATAACACCGCCCGAGCCGACAGCGATGAGCGCCTGGCAGGCTTGATAGCCACTGCCTTGGCAGTTAGACTCTGGGTGCAGATAACTTTCTAGGCGCTGGCGCCGATACGGTGTCGTCGAAACGGCCAAAACCAGCCCTAACAGCACTACGCTGC
>DATHNF010000013.1:0-3260 GCA_035486285.1 Verrucomicrobiia bacterium
ATGAAACGAAACGCCGCTGTGCTGGCTAGCTATACCCGCCCATGTCCCAAGCGTTGTCAGCACGCCCGCCAGAACTATGACCAGACCAGTGATTGCTAATCTGCCCGATAGCCACCGTAATCTGCTAATTGGCCGTACCAGATAGTTATCAACGTAACTCTCGGCTTCGTCGCGACGAATAGCAGCTACGCTACTAGCCGCGTAGGACATAATAACCACCATTTGTAAGAAGAATACGATACTCAAGAAAGCCAAGGCACTTGATAGCCGTGATTGCTGCGCGAGACGGCTAATAACTTTTTGAAAACTTGATGACTGGCTGAAAACTTGGGAGGTTGACTTGGTAATTAAGCCGTACAGCACCGCGGTTACGGTAATTCCGCATAGCCAGCCGATACTGTTGGAGCGCGTGAGGCGTATCGCTGCCCCAAGCGGAGAATTCAGTAAGCCCAACCGAGGCTTGGCATTGGCTTTGTCGGCAATAATACTCTCCCCCAGGTCGCGCCTGCCGGCAAAGAAGATGGTTAATGCCCCGAGTATCAGTATCAAACCTATGAGAGGCAGCAGCCAGATTGGTTGGGTGTTCGATAATAGCTGGAGTTTTTCCTCCCAACCGAAAGGGGTTATGTTCAGCAGCCAGTGCATACTGGTTATGTCGCCTAGGATCCGCACCAGGAAACAAATGCCTAAGATGGCCGCAGTTACGCTAGCTGCCCGTCCCCGCGTCGGCAGCAGCTGGCTCATGAGGGCTCCGAGCATCATAAATACCGTTATCCCTAGTACGACAGCCAGCGCGAAAAACAGTGCGGCACTGACGCCAAAGTCAACACCGTGAGATTTGCCAACCAGTGTAAACAGCGCCGCAATAACGACGTAAAACACGCCCAGACTGACCCCCAAACCAGAAAAAATGTTGACCGCTGCCCGCCGGGCGGTAGTCTGCCCCGAGAGAAACACTTCGTGACGGCCCGCGTCTTCTTCGCCCCGGAAGTATTTGGTAGCTAGTAGCAGCGCCCAAATAGCACCGATAGTTACCATGATATTACCGGTATTCCAGGCCGCGTAAGCTGCCGTTGTGGCAGCATGCGGCGCCCGTCCCAGCAATAGCTCGATGCCAACATTATTGCTAAAGGATTCGGCAATTTTTTGGCGGGCGGCAGCCGTCGGATAGAGGTCAACGAAACCGATGGCTTTGGAGGCAACGTACACACCGAAGACTATGGCCCAAAGTATCGCACTACGTACGGTACGCCGGACAACGAATCGACCGATAACTGTCTTGGGCGAACGAAAGTGCCGCATAGTAGTTGCCGGTGCAGCTGCAACGCTACTACTCATCATTCAGCTTTCTGATTGGTAACTTCTTTGTCCCCATATAAAGATAAGAACAGTTCCTCAAGTGATGGTTCGCGGCTGAGTAGTGTCTTGGGGTGGGCCGCAACTAATTCGCGGAAGAGCGGTTCGATTGGGCCCCGGACTTGGCACGTCAATTGATGGCCGGTTATGTTAGCATTACTGACACCGGCAATATGTGTGACCTTAGGCGGTGTGCCGTCAAAGGTAGCGACGATGGATACAGCCGACAGATGACGCATCTCAGCTAAGGTGCCAAGCTCCACCAGTTTGCCGGCGCGGAGTATGGCAACCCGGTCACATAAGGCCTCGGCCTCTTCGAGGATGTGCGAAGAGAGAAATACTGTTTGGCCATTAGTCTTAGCCTCAAGCACGCTTTGCTTGAAGGCCTGTTCCATAATTGGGTCAAGGCCGGTTGTCGGTTCGTCCATTATAAGAAGGTCAGCACGAGTCGAAAGCGCGGCGATGAGGTTAATCTTTTGGCGGTTACCCTTGGAGTAGGTTCTGACTTTCTTACTCGGATCAAAATTAAAACGTTTGATAAGCTCTTGCTGATACTTGGTATCGATTTGGCCATGTACTTTCCCGAGTAAATGCAATGTCTCGGCGCCGGTTAACGACGGCCAGAATATAGATTCGCCGGGCACGTAGGCGATCCGTTTATGAGCTTTAACCTTGTTAGTCTGAGCATCAATACCAAAAATCTCCGCCCGGCCACTAGTCGGTTTGATAAGTCCGAGCAATAAACGGATCGTCGTCGTCTTGCCAGCACCGTTGGGGCCTAGATAGCCGAGAATTTCGCCTCTTTTAACTTCCAAGTCCAGTGGCTGCAAGGCCGTGAAGTCGCCGTATTTCTTACTGAGTTTGTTTGTTCTGAGCGCGTAGTCCATAAGCCTGCTTACTATTCATACGTTGCTACTGCTTATTATAGTAGCCGTTTCCTGGGAATAACAAAAGCCTCGGCGGCTGGCTTTCTTAATACTATAAAGTCACCTTTGATGGTATACAAAATATAGCTTTGGCTGTATACTAGTAGTAACGAATGTCACAAATAATTATTTCGGCTCAAGACGTAGTGAAGCGCTTCGGTGAGGATATTACCGCTGTGGACAATATTTCTTTTGAGGTCAAAAGTGGTGAGATCTTCGCCTTCTTAGGCCCCAACGGCGCTGGCAAAAGCACGACCATCAAAATGCTCACCACCATGCTCCGCCCCACTAGCGGCGACCTGCGGTTGGCCGGGCACGACGTAACCAAAGAGCGCGATTCGGCCCGCAAAGCTTTCGGCATCGTCTTCCAGGATCCCAGTCTCGACGAAGAACTATCGGCTTACGAAAACATGGAGCTGCACGCCGTGCTCTACGGTATTCCCAAGAGCCACCGGGCCAAGCGAATCGAGGAGCTCTTACAGCTCGTGGAACTCTGGAACCGCAAAGATTCCATGATCAAGACCTTTTCCGGCGGTATGCGCCGGCGGCTAGAAATCGCCCGCGGCTTGCTGCACGAACCCAAAATCTTATTCCTTGACGAGCCAACACTGGGGCTCGACACTCAGACCCGTAACCTGATGTGGGATTATGTCAAAAAGCTCAGCGATGAGAAAGGCATGACCATCTTCTTCACGACTCACTACCTTGACGAAGCCGAAGCTGTCGCTGAACGGATTGCTATTATCGACCATGGTAAAATTGTGGCGCTCGGCACCACGCCCGAACTATGCAAGCAAACCGGCACCAAGACGCTGGAAGACGCGTACTTGCAATTAACCGGCAAGACCTTACGTGATGAATCCAGCGCCGGCAATAACGCCCTAAACATGAAGATGGCGCTCCGTAACCGGAGATTAAGGTAACTATGGAAATAATCTACGTTCTCTGGCTCAGACAAGTCCGGCGTTATTACCGCAG
>DATHNF010000014.1:0-3014 GCA_035486285.1 Verrucomicrobiia bacterium
TAACTAGTTATTTAGATAAGGTGCCGCTGCTACAGCTCTTTCGGACTCACCTCTATGGAAAAGCTCTATAACCGATTCGTCATTAATCGTAGGGTTCATACCGACCATGATTGCCCTTATTACTTCGGGTGAAGCATTTTCGCCAAGAAATTCTGTAACTTCTGCAAGATCTCTTAAGCGGGCTTCGGCGGCTTCATCGGGGCTGGCTTCTGCCCGGGCAAACACGCCTACTTGTCTAGGGTCTCTTTCGCAAATGGCGTAGGCTACGAGTCGTTGCCCTAGAACTTCTTGCAACGTAGAGGATATTTCACTAACTGGTTTGTCCCTTAAGGCTACACTTTGCTCGGGATGCTCTTCTAAACCTTCGGCCATGACCAACTCCTAGATTAACCAATAAGCTGATTTTAGTATAAATCTGAAAGTAATACAATTGTGTGTCCGAGCTCAATAATTTATCTGATATAATGAACAAATATATAAGGGGTGGGATGTTTAGCAAAAAAACAATTCGCGATATAGACCTAAAAGGCAAAACTGTACTGCTGCGGGCCGATTACAACGTGCCGGTCAGTGACGGCAAAATAACTGATGATTATCGTATTGAGCAATCACTACCAACTATCCACTATCTGCTAGAGCGCAACGTGCGTCTGATCATTTGCTCACACCTGGGGCGACCTGATGGATCCAATAACCCAGCGCTTAGTCTCTTCCCAGTGGCCAAGCGCTTACAGCAACTACTGGACCGGCCAGTCGAGTTTGCTACGGATTGTGTGGGGCCAGCAGCCAAGAAGGCGGCCAGCGGGTTGCCAGCCGGCCACGTTTTGCTACTAGAAAATCTTCGTTTCCACCCGGAAGAAAAGGCTAACGACGACGGCTTCGCCAAGCAGTTGGCTAGTTTAGCTGATGTATATGTTAATGATGCTTTCGCCGTTGACCACCGGGCTGACGCCAGCTTGGAAGCTATTACTCATCACCTACCAAGTGTTGCCGGGTTATTGCTCGAAAAAGAAGTCGACATGATTACGAAAGTTATGGAGCAACCCGAACGGCCACTAATGGCTATCATTGGCGGCGCCAAGATTGCCGACAAGATCGATATCCTACACCGCTTCATCGAGATTGCCGACTTCGTAGCGGTGGGCGGGGCAATGGCCAACACCTTCTTGGCGGCACAAGGCGTCGACATCGGCGATAGCCTATACGATAAAGTTGACCTGCCCGTTGCCAAGGATATCCTACGTAAAGCTGACGCCGAAGCCAAAAAGCGGCGCTTCATCTTTGCTATTCCCCATGATGGCGTCATAGCTCACAAGATTGATAAAACAGCGCCCACCCGCATCGTGGACTGGAGCACGCACGTTATTTCGGATGTCGAAAACTATCCTAAGCGCGTACCAGCCAGCGCGAGTCACATCCATGCCCATGAAATGATTCTCGATATTGGCCCCTTCAGCGGCTCCTTCATTGCTGGTGGCGTGCAACTGGCGAACACCGTTGTCTGGAATGGCGCCATGGGCGTTACCGAGACAGCCGGGTTGCAAGGCCCAATCGGACCGTACGCGCATGGCACGGAGCTGGTTATCGAGGCCCTACTGGGAGAATTCGGCCATAAGCCGTTCACCCTAGTCGGTGGCGGTGACACTATCGGCTATGTTGAATCCCGCAAGTTAGTAAGTCGCTTCGACCATGTTTCCACGGGCGGCGGTGCTAGTTTGGAGCTAATGGGCGGCCGCAAACTGCCGGGTGTCGAAGCTTTGCTCGACAAGAAATGATGTATACCTTTTGCACAGCGGAGGCTCGAAGCTATTAGCCACTCTCCTATGATAAACTTAAGCGTAAGAGTATTAGTATGAAGAAAACCCTTATTGTCGCTAACTGGAAAATGCATCTCGACGTGCAGCAGGCGAGCCTGCTTGTCCACCGCCTGGACCAGCACATCAAGATACACCGTGATATCGAGGTGGTACTAGCGCCCAGCCTGCTGGCTTTGCAGCCGATAAGTCTGGAAATCGATCGCCGTAAATTCCGTTTGGCTGCCCAAAACGCCTTTTACAAAGATGAAGGCGCCTATACCGGCGAAGTTAGCTTCACCATGCTGCGCGAACTAGTGCACTACGTCATTATCGGTCACTCAGAACGACGGATTTACTTCAACGAAACACTGGAAATAGTGCGCGACAAAGTTCAAGCAGCTATCCGTAATGGCATCGCTCCTATCCTTTGTATCGGTGAAACCAAACAAGAACGTGGGGCCGGTGAAACCCGTCGGGTTATCCATGACCAATTGACGACGGCGCTGGCCAACCTGACAACTGATGAAGTCGAGCAAGTAGTCATCGCTTACGAGCCGGTCTGGGCTATCAGCACTTTCGACGGCGAATTGGCTAAACCGGATGCCATTCAACAGGTTTTAGAGCTGATTCGTTCGGAAATCGGCGAACTGTACGGCCAATCGGCAGCCAAGAATGTACGGCTGCTGTATGGTGGTAGCGTTGATGCCGGCACGGCAGGTGGCTATTTGGCTATTGCGGGTTGCGACGGTGCTCTAATCGGCGGAGCTAGTCTTAACTATCAACAGTTCTCTTCAATCGTTGATAATACCTATCGGCTAGAGCACCACACAGAACCAAAATCTTCTCATGAGTGAGCCCAAGAAACCAGCTACCAAGCGCATCATTGACGTTGCCCATCCTGGCAAATCGGCGCCCTCCGACACTTCCAGACCAGTGCTCATTAGCAACCGCCCGATTCTCAAAGACCCCATGGTAGTCACAGAAGCCGATCCTGAGAAGTCCGAGAAACTAACCCCCAAAACAACGCAAAAAGTTGAACCGCTTGGTCCGCCACCGCTTGAAAAAGAAAAGATAGAAACGGATCACGCCACTAAAGCCGCGCCGAACGAATCAAAAACCAGCAAACCTAAGCCTGAGACGACTGAGCGACCAACCGGAGAAGCTAGTGAGGCTAATATTGCTGACCAGCCCAAGGAAGCGACCGAGCCAGAGGAACCT
>DATHNF010000015.1:0-10025 GCA_035486285.1 Verrucomicrobiia bacterium
CGCGTATCTCTCGGCGGCTTGGGCGGAGTCTGACTTACAAATTTGTTATTTGACCGAGCAACATCGGCAGCAAGGCGACGATGAGTTGCTAGCCTTTCTGGAGGCAATGCGTGGCGGGGAACTCGAAGAAGTGCATCAAGAAACTTTGCAGAAGCGTTTCCACCAGAAGCCGGGCCCAGACACTGTTATTACCCGCTTGTACTCTCATAATATTGACGTCGAAGCCATTAACCAGCGGCATTTGGCAGCTTTGCCCGGCGAGAGCAAGCACTTCGAAATGCGCACTAAAGGCGGCAAAGCCAAGATCGAACAATTGTCCAAGGGACTCCTCACACCAGAGGTGCTTGAGCTCAAAGTCGGTGCTGAAGTAATGTTCGTAGCTAACAATTTCGCCGAAGGTTTCGTTAATGGCAGCCGCGGCCAGGTGATTGCGTTCGAAGATGACGGCACGCCAATCGTGCAGTTACTGAACGGGCGGAATATATATGTCGAGCCACACAGCTGGAGCCTGAGCGAAGATGGCAAAGTGCGTGCCGAAATCAGCCAGCTACCACTGAGGCTGGCCTGGGCCATCACTATCCACAAGAGTCAGGGTATGAGTCTGGACGCCGCCGAAATCGACCTTAGCCGGGCCTTCACGCCTGGCATGGGCTATGTGGCCCTCAGCCGGGTGCGCGGCCTGGATGGTCTCTATTTACAGGGCATTAACGCCATGGCGCTCACCATGCATCCCCAAATCCACGAACTCGACCGCCAGTTCCGCCAGCTTTCATCTCGCCTGTCGGTTGATACGCCGGACATTGCCGAGGAGATTATTACTCCAAAGAACAAGGACAACGTACATGTTGATCAGGAGTTATTGGCCAAACTCAAGGCTTGGCGGCTGCAGCGCGCCCAAGCCGATAGCATCCCAGCCTACATCATCGCTCATAATACTACGCTGGAAGCTGCCGCCGCTGCCGCTCCCACCACGCCGCAGCAACTTCTTTCTCTTCCGGGGTTTGGCTCACGCAAAGTCGAATCCTATGGCCCCGACATCCTCGCCATAATCACTACCCACACCACCTCCTAAACAAACCTTCTAACCCAGTCATCCCAGCACTGAATCAAGTTCAGCACAGCCTCCAGTCGGGACTCAATAGTTAAGTATGCCCGTCAGGGCATTCCATTATCCCCGCATTCAAGACAAACTGATTAAAGCAGCATGGTTTTGTAAGCTGCGTGATGAGGACTGTCTGAGCCCTCCTTTAGGAGGGTGAGTTCCGCAAGAACCGGATACAAAACCATGCTGCTTTAGTAATGTTTGTCGCCCATGCGGTGGCTTTTGTCCCACTTTTGCTACCAAAAGTGGGATGTAAGGAGAAGACAAGTGATTGAAAACATAAGTATAGGTGATGTCTCCCGCCACTGTTTGTTTGCAAAGGGGGCTGAAACTAGTTTGGGGAGGCGAGGCAAAATACGCCTAGGCCAAACCCAGCCAAAACTTAAATATTCATGAATCCCATCCAAAGCCTTTACATCCATCCTAACAGAGGTTAAGCGGTTATAATGTAATGCAAAGCCCTAGTTCTTTGTGAAAATAAAGCCTCAAATAATTGACTGTCTCAGAAAGTGAATGCCATGATAGCCACACTAATCCGCAGGAGGTTTAGCAATCATGAAACGGTCTGGAAACTTCAAAGCCTTGGCGCGCGCAGTCAGTGTCGTCGGGGCCGTCATTATCCTCGTCAGCGGTGTCACATTCGCGGCCCTGCAAAGCCAGCAAATCAAACTGACTGGCAATACCATCGAAACCGCCACAGCTAGCCTGCTTATTAGTAGTGACGGCATCAACTACGCTGCTTCGCAAGGCGGTTTTGATTTCTCCAATCTTATTCCTGGCGGCCCGGCCGCGCCCCAAGCCGGCTATAGCTTCTTTTTGAAGAATGGCGGCGGTGCGCCGCTTGCCCTCAAGCTGGCAGTCAGCAGCAGTCCCAGCAACCCGGATGCTGTTGATCTGAGCAAGGTCAATGTCATACTCACGCCTGCTAGTGGAGGTACGGCCCAAAGCTTCACGCTGGCATCACTTATCGCCTCGAATACGACTGGCGGGAGTCCCATCACTGCGCCGAGCGAACTGTTTGTCGGCAATACGACGCACCTTACTTTGCAGGTCTCTATGGCGGCAGATGCTATTATCGGTTCAAATGCCTCGCTGGGCAATATTGACTTTGCTTTTACGGGGCAGGCTATGCCTAACTAGAAGAGCAATAATAGATGATACGTATTCACGTCCAGTCAAGTACATATACCCGCATGGTAAGCTTTGCCGCTCGCAGCGCCGTGCTGACATTGGTAGTTTTGCTCATTGCCGTTGCAGCTAGTTTGCTAACGCTGCGGGCTCACGGCGAGCAATTGTTGAGCGTTCAAACTGGCAGCATGGTGCCCACTTTTCGCCCTGGTGACGCCGTCCTTGTCGAACCTATTGCACCCCACGATCTACAAGCTGGCGACATCATTAGCTACCAGAGTTTGCGCGACCCGAGTCTCATCATTTCGCACCGGCTTATCCGGATTGACCGATCAACTGGTTGGCTGACGACTCAGGGCGATGCCCTTAAGACGGCTGATCCAACATTTCCGCCCCGTTTGGTCATAGGGCGGGTAACAGCTGTCGCTCCGCGTTTGGGTTTCATGCTTGATGTCTTGCGCCGACCTCTGGGGTTACTGGTATTAATCTATTTACCCGCATTGCTTGTTATAGCCGCTGAAGCTAAACGCTTTGTCAGTCACTATAATCGCGTCCACTATCGTTTGGCGGGCCAGGAAAGGCCGTAAGGGTTTATACTGTATACATATGCGAACCAGAACTAAGAAGCCGAACACCTATGCCTTCATCGACAGCCAGAACCTAAACCTCGGTACCCAGCGTATGGGCTGGAAGCTCGATTGGCGCAAATTCCGCCAGTTTCTAGAGGATAAATACGGAGTTACCCAGGCTTATATGTTCATTGGCTACATGAGCGAGAACGAACCATTATATGAATACATGCATGAACTCGGCTTCCTGGTTGTGCTGAAGCCCACCGTCGACGTATCGCAATCACAGTCACACCACGATGCTACCCACAAAACCGAAAACAACAATAAGCCTAAAGACCCCGAAGAGAAGGAGAAGTCGATAGTCAAAGGTAACATAGACGCTGACCTGGTGCTTTACACCATGAAAGAGCTACCCAATTATGACCAAGCCATCATCGTCAGCGGTGACGGTGATTTCTTCAGCCTGGCCGAATACCTGGAACAGCAGGGCAAACTAGCACACATCTTAACTCCTAACTGGCAATACTCCAGCCTGCTCAAGGTCTTCGAGTCCAAAATCGTTCGTCTCGACCAACTCCGCCGCCAGCTTGCATATCATGACCGCAAGAAGAAATAAAAACACTATTCCAACGGGAATGCCCACGAAGTAATTTCCAGCCAACCCGTTACTTTTTTGCAGTTTGCCTGTTCAGTTATATAATCAGTTTGTATGGAGCATGAAGATTACGAGCAAGTTTGCGATGCTGAACATTTTGGCGTTGAGCTTGATATGGATGAGGCGGGCTTTGATCGCGAAGCTGCGTTACTTTTGAAGCGCTCATCTGAAGGGTGATGGAAAGAGGCTGCCAAGAGAGCTGGATCTTTCATGCTGCGTGGTGCTATTCAGTTTGGCCACTCTTGTGGCTATATGTATGCCTACGATTTATGCTTGCACACCTGGCCGGGAGCTCCAAGCCAACCAGAAGATGCTGGCTATAACCAAGCTATTGGCTAGGGTATACTTAAGAGAGCGCCAGTAAACTAACAAACAGGAGGCTGCTAGTGGCAGGCAAAGACTGGGATTTTTCGGGGCTAAAGGCGATATTCTTCAACGGCACGCTGACCAAGTCGCCAGAGCCGAGTCATACCGAACGGCTTATCAAGATCAGCCAGGAAATCATGGAGAAGCATGGTGTCGAGACCGAGATAATTCGCACCCTTGACCACCCCAATATTGCCACTGGCACTTGGCCTGATATGCGCGAACATGGCTGGGACAAGGATGACTGGCCGGAACTCTTCAAGAAAGTCATGGAAGCCGACATCCTGGTGCTGGCCGGTCCCATCTGGCTGGGCGACAACAGCAGCCAAACCAAGAAAGTCATCGAGCGTCTCTACGCTTGCAGCAGCATCCTCAACCCGCAGGGCCAGTACGCTTTTTACGGCAAGGTTGGGGGCTGTCTCATCACTGGTAACGAAGACGGTATTAAACACTGTGCGCAGAACATTCTCTACAGCCTACAGCACCTCGGCTACAGCATCCCACCCCAGGCTGATGCTGGCTGGATCGGTGAAGCTGGTCCCGGTGCCAGCTATGGGGATGATGACGGGCAGGGCGGCAAGGTCGGTTTCGACAATGATTTTACTAACCGCAACACGACCTTCATGACTTGGAATCTCATGCACCTGGCCAAGCTGCTCCAAGACAACGGTGGCATTCCGGCCCAAGGCAATCAACGCTCCAAGTGGGATGCCGGTGCCCGTTTCGACTTTGATAATCCTGAATATCGTTAAGCACGTAGCAGTACAGTCAATTATTTAACTGTGCTACTACCAGGGGTGCTGTAAATTAGGTAAATATGGAGGAGCAGGGAATATATGAAAGTTACTAAGTTTGTGCACTCGTGCCTGTTGGTAGAAACGCCCAGTAGATCGGCTGTCTTTGACCCCGGTGTTATGAGTGAATCGGCTCTCCGTGCCGATAGTCTCGCGCGGCTTGACGATATCTTCATCACTCACGGCCACAGCGATCACTTCAGTCTGCAGCTGGTCAAGGAACTTGTGGCTAAATTCCCGAACGTTCGGATTACTAGCACGCCCGAAGTCGTAGCTAAGCTCAGCCAAGAGGGCATTACTGCGAGCGACCAGCCTCCCCAAGGTGTCGGCTTCTTCGATGCCCCACATGAGAATGTTGAGCCGCTGTTTCCGAGGCCGCAAGAAATCGGCATCCACTATCTTGATGTATTCAGCGACCCTGGAGATAGTCATAGCTTTCACGAGACGAAGGCTATCCTGGCTCTACCAGTTACCGCGCCATGGGGCAGTATGATCAAAGCCTTGAACCTGGCACTCGAACTCAAGCCCCGCCATGTCCTACCCGTCCACGACTGGCACTGGAGCGACACCGCTCGCGAACAAACGTACGACATGTTAGAAGGTGTACTTGGCGAGCACGATATCACATTCCACAAACTACAAACCGGCCAGCCGATTACTATCGAGATCGAGCAATGAAACCGTACATCTTGAATACTGGCAGCAAAGTACCTCCAATCGGTTTCGGTACCTGGGAAATTACGCCTGATAGCGCAGTCAAAGAAGCAGTCCTAGCTGCCTTGGAAGCCGGCTACCGAATCATAGACACGGCGCGCCTATACGGCAATGAGCGTGGGATTGGCGAAGCCATCCGAGAGTCTGGCCTACCACGCAAAGACCTGTTTATCACTACCAAGCTCTGGAATGACGACCAGGGCTATGACCGCACGCTCAAGGCCTGTCAGACTTCGCTAGAGAAACTTAGCCTCGACTACCTCGATCTGTATCTTATACACTGGCCGGCCACCAGCAAGCGTCACGACAGCTGGCGGGCTTTCGAGAAGCTCTACCAGGACGGCCAGATCAAAGCCGCTGGCGTCGCTAACTATACTGTTGAGCACCTTGAAGATCTTGCAACGCGTAGCGAGCTCACACCAGCCGTTAATCAGGTCGAATTCCACCCCTTTATATATGAACAGCAACGAGCCTTGTTGGATTATTGCCGGGAGCAAGGCATTCTCATTGAGGCTTACAGCCCATTGCAACGGATTGCCCGTACTGCCAGCAAGCCCATTAGCGCAATAGCCGAACGGCTTGGCAAAAGTCCGCAACAAGTTACCTTGCGCTGGTGTATCCAGCACGGCACATTGCCGCTACCGCGTTCCACAAGCTCTGACCACATCCGTGCTAACTATCAGATCTTTGACTTTAAACTGATTGACAGTGATATGCAGGCTCTCGACTCACTTAGTGACGGCGAACGAGTCACCTGGGATCCCGCCGGCATGGGGGCTAACCCCATTAATCGAGCTATGCCCGCCAGGGCATTCCTTATTTCCGCATTGAAGAGAAACTGATTACATAAACGCTGTTTTGTAAGCCGCGTGATGAGGACTGTTTGAGCCCTTCTAGGGCGAGTTCCGCAAGAACCGGATACAAAACCGTGTTTATTTAGTAATGTTTCTCGTTGTATGCGGTGGCTTTTGTCCTACTTTTGCCACCAAAAGTGGGATGGAGAAAGAAGACAGTTGATTGAGACTGTACAGTGAGGTGATGTCTTGTGGGCAGTGTTTGTTCGTATGATGTCTGAAATTGGTTGGGATGCCGAAGGGCAGTAGGAGAGCTATGTTTCACACAACATTGACAAAAATCATAATATTTGCTACAATACAGTTAAATGTCAATAGAAACAAAAACCACTCCAAACCTACCAGCCGCCCTAACCGAACTCGGCCGCCAAGCCGGCATTCTAATTATGGCCGCCGCCGTATCCTTCGGCATGTTTGATCACTCCAGCAACAGGGTAGTGCTTCCAGGCCGCGTGGCTTTGGCCCCAGCCAGCGAGAATGAAGAGCTCAATAACCCATTGCGCCGTGAAAGCCAAGAGACTGCCCCGCAGTACATCAGCTACAGTGAAACTCAACGCACGCCTAGCCGAAGCGGGAAGTATTAAGCTTGACCATTCTTAATTTTTATGATACTATAAATACATGAGCCATCAACACAATATCCACAACCAACCTCGTTCTCACCGTCCGGAATTGCGTATTACTTCGCGTGGCAAACTAGCCGCGCTAGGTCTGACAGCCGTAACCGCGGTTGGAGCCTATCATGTAGGTAAAGGTGTTGAGCACGGACTTTCTCAGTTTATGGGTGACGGTCCAACGACACAGCAACTAGAAAGAATGCCTACACGATCAGTAGCTATTCCAGCTGGAGCTGGAGCTGACTATGCTATTAACAAAGTCGATCCTCAAATTTATGCTAACGGGCAAGTACGAACTGAACTTGAGAACATTATAGATGCCCAAACTCCAGGTGGTGTGCTGCAGCCCGATGAAGTCGTTGCTGTTCCGGTCATAAAAGCGAAGAGCTAGTTAGTCTTAAATAGTGTCTCAAATGTAGCTTAATACGCTATATGGCGCCTTTTTGCCAAACTATCTGAAAAACTGTGGATAAGTGGTGTGCAGAACACCACTTTTTTATTGTTTTAAGCTTGCAGTGGGTGAACGTGGGTTGTACACTCATGTCAGTGGGTAATCGTGGGTCAGACAAGCAAGGCCCCACCATTAAATAAAAACCACTAGAAAATAACGGGATGGCCACGGTAGATTACTTCGAACGGAAGCTCGACGACAAGAGACGGTTAACTATACCGACAGAATTGCGCGCCGAGTTTGCTAGCGGAGTAGTTGTTACCCGAGGCTTCAAACAGTACCTTCATCTCTATCCAAAATCAGTGTGGGATGAGGCGGTCGAGCCGCAGCTTCAGGGGAATATCCTCGACGAGCAGGTAGCCGACTTAAACGTACAGTTCCGGATGGGCAAGTGCGAAGGCGTCATTGACGCCAAACAGGGGCGGATCAGCCTTGAGCAGCACCTGCTGGATTATGCCGGAATTGGACGTGAAATTGTCGCCGTACGTGTCGGCAAATACTGGCGCCTGATGGCCAAATAAGCCCCCAGCGTCCAGCCGCTCATTAACAATCCAAAACAAAAGATTAGAAACCTAAGTTCTCCCAGTTCTACTATGGCCGGGAAGAGCAGCAGTGGTCCCGCAAAGCGGGATTCGAATTCATTTCGAAAGCTGCGATGAGAAACCCATGATAATGGGTGTCTCATATTTCGAGGTCAGCTAATCGGCAGTCAACAAGTGGAACTTGATAGCAAACCACTATAAAAAGCTCGTACTTTACTCAAAACACCTCCCAAAACTCCACCTCACACATAAGTCTCTCAAACTTGACGTAGCGAATCGTAATTTTACAATTTGCTGTGTCGCACAAAAACAAAAACTTACAAAAAAACAAAAAGTTGACTGCTGATTAGGTGACCTTGCGAAAACAAAAACTGGCTTTGCCATTGTGGCGAAGCTGAGACACAAGAACAAGATGCACCAAAACAAACACCAAAATAAAAACCAACGGCACGTATCAGTACTACTGAACGAAGTCTTGACGTACCTGGCTCCGCAGCAAGGGGAATCCTACCTCGACCTGACGGCCGGTTACGGCGGACACGCGACAGCGGTATTGGAACGAACGAAAAACCCAGCACAGGCGACCTTGGTTGATCGCGACGACAAAGCGATCCAAGAGCTCAAGAAACACTATGGCGAGACGGACATAGATCTGCGCCACCAAGACTTTCTGAGCGCCAGCCAGGAGCTAGCCAGCGAAGGGCGCCAGTTTGATCTTATTTTGGCAGATTTGGGCGTATCGTCACCGCACCTTAACGAAGGCGAACGAGGCTTTGCCATTCAAAGCAACGGACCGCTCGATATGCGTATGGACACTCGTCAAGCGCTGACTGCTGGCACCATTGTTAACGGTTATGACGAGGCCAAGCTAGCCAGCCTGCTGCGCGAGTATGGCGAAGAGCCAAAAGCCAGGCAAATCGTTAAGCTCATAGTCCAGGCCCGCCCGCTCGATACAACAGGTGAGCTGGCGCGTGTGATCGCCAGGGCTTGGCCGGGACATAGCCGGGTCCACCCAGCGACACGCAGTTTCCAGGCGCTTCGTATTGCCGTCAATGACGAGCTGGGACTGCTGGAGCGCAGTCTGCCACTATGGCTGGGGCTACTCAAGCCTGGCGGCCGTATCGTGGTCATCAGTTTCCATAGCCTGGAAGACCGTCTCGTTAAGCTGGCTTGGCAAGCTGTCAGTGGTAACCACTACGACGCTGAACTGCGCTTGCTAACCAAGCGGCCAGTGACGGCCAACCACACCGAACTAGTCCTTAATCCGCGAGCCCGCAGTGCTAAACTACGAGCCGCCGTGAAAATAAACATAACAGAAAGGGAACACTGATGCCGATACCGGTAAAAAGTAGCTCCCGCGCCTACAAAGTCCACGTCAAAGTGCTCTAAGTAGGTGAAAAGCGGCTCTAGCCCCGGTTCGCCGGGGTTAGACCTAAAAACAAATACAAACATAAAAACAGAAAACATATGACATACTCAAGTTCCTTGGCCATGAACCGCACCCGATTCAGCGGCCGCAACCAAAACTCCGTCAGCTTCCGGGCCCAAACCCGTACGCTGGGGCCGGTTAGCAATACTATCGTGCTAATTGTCCTAGCTTGTTTACTGGGCTTGCTATATCTGACCCAAGTTACCAAAACTAACGCCTATGGCTACCAAATTAATGGCCTACAGCAGCAACAAGCCCAGCTAACAAGTCAGCATGATGACTTAGAGGTCGCTTCAGCCCGTCTACAGTCACTCAGCCGCGTGCAGGGCAGTGCCGTTGCCAAAAGCATGGTCGCAGTTGTCCCGAGTGCTACCGTCCAACAGTAACCGAATCTGGGTTTTGGATTATGGACTCTGGAGATAGTTACGGCGGTGCGTTTCAAAATCTAAAATTCAAAATCGAGATTCAAATAGCCGTATAATAGAACTATGGCTTTGCCAAACACAAACACTACTCTTCTAGCCGTTAAGCGTGTCCGTATCTGGTACGGTTTGCTTAGTCTGATTATTGGCGTTTTCGGGGTACGGCTTTTCTACGTTCAAGTCATCCACTACCAGCACTACAAAGACGCGGCACTCAGTGACCAGCTGAAACAATACCAAATCCCGGCAACACGGGGAATTATTGAAGCTCAGGATGACGGCAGCGTGGTGCCGATTGTCCTTAACCAAGAACTGTATACGCTGTACGCTGACCCGACATTTATCAAAAACGCCGATCAGGTGGCAGCCAAGATAGCGC
>DATHNF010000016.1:0-8177 GCA_035486285.1 Verrucomicrobiia bacterium
AACAAAAATGTGGTCTCTTTGGCCGCGCAACATACACGCCAAAATTAAGAGGGTTAAAAAATGAGAGACAGATTAGAAGCCACATTCACGGCGAAGTGGCGGGAGGAGAGTATCGTAAAGCGCGGATTTGCTTGTGTCCCAAAGTGCCTGTTTACCTGCATGGGTGAACTCGCATTAAAGCCGCAAGAGGCCATGTTGCTGATTAACATTATTGAAAAGTGTTGGTACGAGGGCGATAAAGCATGGCCTAGTGTTGATTACTTGGCTAAAAATACGGGTAGGAAAAACAGTGCCACCCGAGATTCGCTTAGAGGTTTGGCGAAGAAAGGCTTCATTAGTAAAGAGCAGCGATTTAATAGTTCCAACTTATACGGCCTAGAGCCATGCGTTCAAAAATTAGCTGACCACATGCTTACATGTCGGCACATCGCCGGAAGTCCGTTGAGCATACACCGAAAATCTGACGGTGCTGGTAGCCGGAAAACCAACGACTATATAGAAGCAGAGCTAATTAAACCCAATGATGTAAGACCCAATATATTACGTCATCACACTAAAGGTGATAACGAACTTTCCCTAAATGTTAAAAATAAAAGGGCTACATGTCCTGCAACGGGAGATAACCATGAATGGGACGATTTTGAAGTTGAGCGTGGTACTAGCACTTACTATTACAAGCGTTGCGAGTACTGTGATATGACGTTTAGCAAAAAAGATAAACCACCTTTTGGTGAAGACCCGACACGATTCCTTGAAAACTCTACCGAGTCTTACATATTAGCTGACACACCCATTAACCTTGATGAAATAGACTTCTAACATGTCCACCACAGCGCCCAGACAAAACGTTGCGCTCAATGGCTTGCCCATTAAACAGCCTGTAGCTAACCAGCCAACAAGCTACCGTCCAACTGTAACGTGTCCGCCAAGCTTTGGAACAACACGTCCTGCTCAAGGTCTACAGCAGTAGCTTCCAGCAGTCTAAGAAAGTCGCTGGACTTGCACCAAATGGGAATTTTCGGACACTTCGGTGTCCTTTTTCTTTGTCGCTAATCTGTAAAGTGTACTGATTTCGGGCGTGTAAACATTATTGTTTATGTCCATGTAAAAACCAGCTGGAAATAGCACCAGTTTACACTTTTGTCTTGTTTCGGGTGACATAGTCAAAAATCGCTCCCCAAGATTCTCAATATAGTCGAATGCGAAACGTAAGAATTGATTCTTATCGGATTCATTTGCATGTATTATTTCTTCCACTCGGTCATTGAAATCACTCAGTTCGTTCTTTTTAGTGGCAATTGCAGCCATTATCTCATTCTTAATAGCAGCATTGCTTGGGTCAGTTATCGCTTCGACTTGATTATTAATTGAGCCAGTTAATACAGTAATTTTATGCCGTAATCGATGAATCTCCTGTTCTTTTTCAGATTCACGCAGTTTCCAGACTTTATTTAATGCTGCAGTTAAGGTTTGGATTGCTTCCTGAGTAATTGGATTGTCCGCAAAGAAGTTCTTGATTTTTTGATGTAATTCACTTCTGGACAAATACTTCCCACATGCTCGACAGCGGTATTTTTCGTATGACGTGAAGGTTATAGTTGATGCGGATAATCCTTGCGAAAACATCAATCACCCAACCTTTGCTGATTATAAACTTGATATTACCTTTCGCTCACTCAAGCAGATACAAGAATTTACTGAAGACGAAATCAAGAAGGGCGAGCGTGAGCCCAATCTGGTTCGTGGCGTAATATTATTTGATAAGACTGGTGAACTAACAGACTTGCAAACGAAGGTCCGTAATGCGAAGCCGCAGATGTACACAGAGGAAGATTATCAGTTTGTGCAGTTCATGCTCTATCACGCAAACAACAAAGTTGAGCGTGTCTTGCAAGACGATCCAGCCGCGTCACTGTACTCAATGCACGTCAATATTGGTGAGGTACTCAAGATATACTTCAAGCTTAATGGCAAGTGGTGGCTCAGTAGCAAAAATGTCTTGAGAAACCTTGACGAGTGGGACGCGAAACTTGCTAAGTTGGTTAGAAGTTTTGTAAACACCGCCGACGCTACCGAGAAATATTCGTATTGCTCAGAAATTATTGATCATGTCACAAAGCCCATGGGCGGACGACAGCCGATAGCTGAGAATAACTGTGATTGCAGCGTCTGTCGGCAGGATTTAGCAATACTTTCATAGTAATTCACTCGATACGTTAAAGTAGCCTAAGTGGAGGTTTACTTAAGAGCATTTTTTGTTTAGTTCTTGCAATAGCGTATATTTAAGATACATGATTAAGGCCTCGAATCTCACTAAACATTACCGTAAGACGATGGCGGTTAATGATATATCGTTTGAGATTGAGACGGGGAAGGTTACGGGTTTTCTGGGGCCGAATGGCGCGGGTAAGTCTACCACTATGCGGCTGATGCTGGGGCTCGATAACGGTGGGGGGTCGACGAACTATGACGGCAAGAAGCTGCATGAATATACGCAACCATCCGAAGTAGTTGGCATATTGCTAGAAGCTAAAGCCTTCCACCCAACACGAACTGCCAGCAATCACCTCAAAGTGCTCGCCACAGCCAGTAATGTTCCATTAGCGCGTGTCGATGAAGTACTTGATATAGTCGGGTTGAAGGATGTTGGCCGGAAAAGGCCGGGCAAATTCAGTCTCGGCATGAGCCAACGCCTCGGCATTGCCGCCGCCATCCTAGCTAAGCCGAAGTACTTATTATTGGACGAGCCGGCAAATGGTCTAGACCCTGAAGGTATAGTTTGGCTGCGGGAGTTTCTCAAATCATATGCCGACGACGGTAATGCCGTATTCGTGTCGAGCCATTTATTAAGTGAAATGTCGCAGATGGCGGATAACGTCATAGTTATCGGCAAGGGCAAACTCATTGCCAGTACTTCAATTAAAAGCTTGCTGTCTGATAATACCAAGTCAAATGTTTTCGTTCGTTCCGGCAGCCTCACCAAGCTCCAAAAGATTCTGCAAGACAAGTCCTTCTCAGTGACCGCTACACGCGGCGGGCTGGAAGTGACTGGTGCCAAGACAGACGAGATTGGCAAGTTGGCGCATGCTGCTGGCTTGCCTATCCTGGAACTAGCGACCCGTAATGCTTCACTGGAAGATGTATTCCTGGAATTAACAGAGGGTAAGGAAGAATTCCAAGCCCGGGATGTGAAGGATACTCAATCATAATGACGGCAATACGAGCGGAGCTTCGGAAGTTATTCAGCATACGTTCGACGTATATTCTTATCGGGTTGGCGCTGTTGTACATGGTGTTTTACGATTTTTACGTCGTTGGTATTAAGGCGGGGCACAACAATGGCTTCATTAGTCCGCAAAGCCCTCTCTACCTCATAACGCAGGTGACCCGGGCCGCCAGTATCGCCGCGCCGGTTTTATTCAGTTCCATTATCGCTGTGCTCCTGATGGCGCACGAGTATCGGTACAACACCATTATGTACACCTTAACCGCTTCCAATAGTCGCAATAAAACCCTGCTTGCTAAGATCATTGCCATAACCGGGTTTACGGTTATTTTCTCGCTTTTCATAGAAGTGCTGGCTCCGCTACTGGCTTTAGCCGGCCTGCATCTGCACCACGTAGTATTGCCGCACCAAGTGTTTTACTATCATGAACTGTTCTGGCGAGTCATTTTCTTCGGCTGGGCGTACGCGATGATTGGTCTGTTGTTGGCAATATTGTTCCGTAATGTCGTTGCATCGATAGTCTCATTATTCCTAATTCCCATAACCATTGAGCCGTTGCTTGGCCTGATACTCAACACTAACCAGCAGCAATACTTGCCGTTTACAGCCTTAACGGCAGTACTGAACAATGGTCTTCTGCGGATGGGTAGGGTAGGGGGCGGGCAGCTTTCGGCTGCACATTCAGCTCTAATGGTTCTGGTGTACATTGTCATCGGGCTGGCTATCGGCTGGGCTCTGTTCTCGCGCCGCGACGCTAACTAACAGTAGGGTCTAACGCTTGCCAAATAAAAACTCTTCATGCTCAGTTGTAGCTGGGTTCCATCTCTGATGAGCCGTTTCATGATAGACTGATACAGTAATTTGGCGCGTTGGCCGAGGAGTTAGGCAAGGGTCTGCAAAACCCTGTACACGAGTGCAAATCTCGTACGCGCCTCCAGCTCATTTTGCATCCAGAGCTCCGTTTTCAAACCGAAAGCGGAGCCCTCTGTTTGAAAAGCTCCGCCCTTCCTGCAAAGCCTCGCTTTACCCCATGACAAAGTTCCTTTGCCACGGGGACCCCTGTAATCCACGGTAAGAAGATGGTACTATTGAACAGGCCAATACGTAAGATAAAGGGCGAGTGGCGGAATTGGTATACGCGGTGGACTTAAAATCCGCTGGTTTTACGACCTTGAGGGTTCGAGTCCCTCCTCGCCCACCAAAACATGTAAGGTAGTCTTATTCCTATGCCGCTATTCTTAATTACCGGGCTGCCGGGCTCTGGCAAATCTACTGTCTGCGCTGAGTTGAAAGCCAGAGGGTATGAAGCCTATGACGGCGATGAAGATGGTTTGGCTAAATGGTACGATGGGCAAGGCCGAGCCATACACGAAAAATACTACAGGAATCGTAGCCCCGAATTCCTACGCCAACACTCTCGCGACATATCCCGCGAAATCGTCGAAGGCCTAGCCACCAAAGCTCAAGATAAGCCGATATTTCTCTGCGAGGATCCTGAAAACGAAGTTGAGCTGAACGATTTATTCGAGAAAGTATTTGCTCTAATGCTTGACGACACGACCCGCAACCATCGACTCGTCACCCGTACAAACAATCAATGGGGGAAGCTGCCGCATGAACGCGAATACAGCGTCGCTTATGGCAAGAAATGGCAAGAAATGGCAAGAAGTTCGCCAGCAGTTTGACTACATCACCATAGACTCTGCGCAGCCCACCAAGCTTATCGCTGACCAGATACTGGCCAAAATCAGCGTCTAACTTGTTGAACGACTATCGCACGCCACAACGGCCGATGTTTGATATTAAGAGATATAGGTGTTAGTATATACTTAATGCGTAGAGATCCTATTATTGAAGGTGTCAGTAAACTCCCCTTTGTGGGGCGCCATTCTGTGCGTCCTCACTACCTCTCGGGCCTTGAGGGCGCGCGTAATGGTAACTATCTCAAGCGGGCAGGCGCCATGGCCTTTATGGGTTTTATGGCAGTAATGCACGGTTATCAAGCTAAGTTGGGCATTGACGCCCTCATGCATAATTCCCACGGGGGGGGGGTTAGCTACAGTTGAGACCTGGTTATGATGGTCTGTATACTGCGGCAAATGCAGCGGTAACCTATACGCAGACCTGTCTATTCGGTAAGCTTGCTTTAACCAGACGTAGCGATACGGCGGTGGAAGAGCTTTCTGCTTCCACATCCACGCAGCCTCATATGGCAACAGTGATAGGTGATAAACCTCGAAGTGCCTTAGCTGTAGAAGAAGCATCAGGGGGCTTTACGGACAAGAATTTACGCTTTGATCTCGCCTTTACCTTGGCTGGGCAAATGATCTTCCTGGCGACGTATCTATAGAAAACACCAGAACTTATCTTACTACTGAACACTTTTGATTTTTAGTGAGCCCTAAACCATGTAGTGTCAGGCAGACAGGTTGGGAAAAACATGACGCTTATGTATAATCAAATACAGTAAGCGCGCACTCAGTAATTGCTGGTAAGGACAGCATTACCATGGAGCCAAACACAAACAGTCCGGATCCGAGCCTAGACTCTTCGCAAACACCGGATCCAACACCTGCGCCGTTACCCGATTTGCAGCCAGGCTACGTGACCCAGCCGTCTCCAGTAAGCGGCCAGCCAGAGCCGCTAAATCCGGTCATTGTATCTCCCGACCACACGGCTGTGCCGTCGTGGGACCAGGCAAGTGCCGGACTGGCCGAGCCTATAGCGCCACCTTCTTCGCCAGTCATAGCGCCGGGAACCGGCGGGACAATGCCTGCGCCAGACACCCCGGTCCCAACAGTAATTACACCCCCACAGTTGAGCAATGAGTCTGCTATTCCAGCTGGCGTCCCCGGACAGGTTATCAGTGGCGGGTTTGATGCGTCGGCGTCATCACTGCCGCCAGCTGCCGGAGTAGCGTCGCAGCCACCAATTCCCGCGTTTAATCCTGCGCCGGCACTGCCCGATCTGGGTGCCACTGACTTGTTTGCTGTCACGCCTCCAGCACCTGTCAAGAGACGTTCATTGAAGCCATTTCTAATAGCGCTACTGGCTATTGTGGTGCTGAGCGGCGCCTCAGCCGCGGCGTACGTCGGTATAATTGTCCCCAATAAGCCTGCCAACGTGCTCCAGGCGGCCATTATTAATAGTTTGCAACAGCAACAGATACGTACCGAAGGCACCGACGAAGGTGGGGCGGCTTCTGGTGATGGTTTGGCCTATAAGCTGGCCTTTACGTCTGCCAGTAATGCTGCCGCTAAAGCAAGTGACGTACAGCTGAACCTAACCGTTTCGGGGATTACCTTCCCGGTCGAGGCCCGGCTGGTGAACCAGAATCTCTACATCAAGGTTGGTGACCTTAGCGCCATTACCGGTCTGGTTAACGCCTATAGTCCCGACGCCGGCAGTCTTGTACAGTCTGTTAGTAGCGATATATCGAATAAATGGATCGTTGTCGACAGTACCATATTGGATGAGGACGCCACGATTAAATGCCTGCTTAACACTAATACCAGCTTGAATAATACGGACATTACGCTACTAAAGAACCAGTACGTCCAGCACCCATTTGTCACCATCCAGAGCACCAGTAGCGCCACTATCAACGGCAAGGCCGCGGAGAAGTTTATCCTGAGCGCCGATGATGACAAGGCCGCTACTTACTTCAACGGCTTGACGAACCTGTCAATTGTCCAAAACGTGGAGAAGTGTCCCGGCCTTTCCACTTCCACTAAGCCCAACTTCTCGGGGCTTGCCGATCATGACAAAACGCCGTTGACAGTTTGGGTCGATAAGAGCAGCAAGCGTATCGTCCAAATCTCTGCCCAATCCACTGCCCAAGATGCCCAGAAGAGTAATCTCGCCGGCTCGCTAACGGTTTCGTTGCAGTACGGGAACGTCTCTATCGCGGCTCCGAGCAACGCCGAGCCGGCGCTGCAAGTCCTGGCTCAGATCCAGAGCGCTGTTAGTAGTAATCCAAATCTCCTCAACCTCTTTAGTGGCGGACTCGGTAGCACTGGCACAACTCCTGATACCAGTATCAGTAACACGCTGACCCAATAATTAACACCGAGCCATCATCTCGCCGTCTTCGCGCTATAATAGGCTCATGCCAATACCTGTAAACCAGAAGTATCAGCCAGTTAGTCGACAGCGTAAGGAACCATTCAGGCGATGAACCCCAAGAAATTAGGCAAATCCATAGTCTGTCACTTGCTGGAAGCCCAGGTCAAGCGTTTGCGCCACCGCAACCAGTTCACTATAGTAGCCGTCGTTGGCAGCGTCGGTAAAACGTCTACCAAGCTTGCGATTGCCAAAACCTTAGCCACCAGCCGGCGAGTCGCCTACCAGGACGGTAATTATAACGATCGTTTAACCGTGCCGTTGGTTTTGTTTGGCCAGACCGAGCCGGGGATTTATAACCTCTTTGCCTGGTTCAAAATCTTACGCGCCAACCGGCGGAAGCTGCGGCAACCGTTTCCCTACGACGTGGCTATTTTGGAACTTGGCCCAGACAGGCCTGGACAAATGCGGGAGTTCGCCTATTTGCAGCCCGAGATTTGCGTTGTCACTGCCATTGCTGACGAGCATATGGAGTATTTCAAGACACTGGACGCGGTTGCCCAGGAAGAGTTAGTGTCGCTGGACTTCTCCAAGCAAGTGCTCTTAAACACTGACGATATACCAACCCGCTATGTGCCCAAATCAGCATTTACCAGTTACGGTCTGGATGGGAGCCCCGATTACGCGGTTACGCATCGTCAACCCAGAGGTCTGCAGGGCCAACAACTGACGGTTCGCTTGCCAGGCGATAAACAGCTCACGGCAGAAGTGTCAGCTTTAGGCAGTCAGGGCGCCAAAATTGCCCTCGCAGCCGTAGCAGTCGCCGATCTCCTAGAAGTGCCTACCGATCAAATTGCTAAAAGTCTATCTGCCATAACACCCGTGTCCG
>DATHNF010000017.1:0-9371 GCA_035486285.1 Verrucomicrobiia bacterium
TAAGCCGGGTGAAAGAAAATAGGCTGACGACAACCGTAGGGAGCGTTATAAAGAAATCAAAACGCGAGAGCCTCCCCGCCCTGAACATCTTGATGAACATGAAGAACATTAGCGACGTCAAGAGTGCAAACGGAGTTATCGTCCGCGCCACAAAGAGTAGAACGCCAGACTTAAGATGCACGGGGCTGCCTGACGTCAGACCATTCACCACCATCCAAAAAGCACTGATAATACTGAAGCCGAAGTAGACCTTAAAGAGTTGGGACCTCGGATTATTCAGGAATACTGACAGCCCAAGCAGCAGAGAAAACACCGCGGTGGCAAATAGTGCTATCTGTACCATATTATTCTTATGGTAACATGCCCTTCTTTGAAGTTTATGCCGGGTGAGTTATCTCAATTGAGTAGAAGTGCTGTTTATCAACCACTTCGCGGCTAGGACTTTGTGGCAAGTCTTTGGCCTTTACGACCTCACCTTCTGGCTCTTTGACATAGTATTCCGTCGATAATTCTCTTATTTCGACCGGCACACCCGCGTAGCCCTCAACAGGAGTATTCGCGCTTTTGGCAATAAAATCTGCCAGCCACGGATAATTAGCATCCGCGCAATCAAATAGGCACAGGGAGTTTTGAGAGGTCTTGGTATTAACCTCGTTGAAGTGAATAAACGCACCTCGAAGCAACGAAGCGGCAGCCTCGCTACCTCTTTGGTCCGGCGGGACGACAACAGTTGTTATGTAGTAGGGCTGGGCCGCTGGGTCAACCTTAGATTGCGCAGCCAAGAGCTGGTCTCCATCCGCCCAGTCAATACCCTCTAAGCCAATATGCACCAACAAACAACCTATTGGCTGCTGGTCCGCGTTGGTCGCTATGTACTTAAGAACATCTGGAGAGTCCATATCTTGGGAGAACTCTTCAAATGTCATGTCTTGCTTTTCGTAGGAGCGCCGATTAAGGTCTTGGAAACCATCTTGAACCATTGTCCACAGCGCTTCCCTGTCGGCTATGGGCACGTCCTTCGTAACGGTCACATTGACGCCTTCGGCATTTTCAATAAGTGGTATGGAGCTCATACCGAGCATAGGGTCTTTGTCGGTTATGGATCCTGCTTCTACGCTGTCCATACTGCTTATTCTAGCATGCCTAATTGGCCTCTTTCGCCTAAAATTTGGCAATTCATCAATAAGCCTTTACTATTATTTATAGTTAGGCTCGCATTAAGCATTTTCTAAACACTAAAGGCTAATGAAAACGAACAAACACCAAAAGCTAAAAGTTCGGCTCTCGCGCCACTGTCTCGGCACAATTATTACTAGCAACCAGCAAAAACTCTTTGATGCTGCGGGTTTCATGGCAAAGGTGCAGGAAATTTTGGAAGCCCACTCCACGCAATGTTTGGGCGAACTGACGCATGAGTTCCAAAATAAAAGCTTCACCTGCCTCATCGGCCTAGCAGAGTCACACATTTCCGTGCACACCTGGCCCGAAAGGTATGCCGTACAACTCGATGTCTTCTTATGCAATTATATGCGCGACAATAGCGAGAAGTGCCGCAGTATATTTGATGACATTGTTGAGTATTTCGAGCCTGTCGAGACTAACGAAACTATTATCGACAGAATTTAAGACTGTCTGGCTGTTTGGTTAAGTTCTTTGTCTCAGGAGTTGGGTTCTAGGCTATTTCAATCTGTTTTATTGTCATAGATATTGCATTTTAATCAATTGTGTGTTATAGTAACAATATGGAAAGCGGCGCTATAACCGAAGCTTATCAATCCGCCAGAGAGGATCTGGCCCAGGGTGGCGTTTCGACAAAATTACTGCTGGGTGCCATGGCAGTTGGTTTAGTATTTGAATGGGGAACGGGGAACGAAGCTCTCTTGGGCCTAGTCGGAGCCCACGCTTATAATGCTACGCATAATAGTCTTGCTACTGGCGCTATAACAGGTTCGACATCTTTCGTGGAGCAGAGTTTACTCGGGGTTGGGATGGCGCTGAATATAGATCGCTTCCCGACGACCATGGGGAGATTGCAGGATCGTATGAGCCGAGAGCATAACACTGACAGGCAACAGCCTTCGCTGGGCAACAAAGCGTTATCGGCATTTGCCCTGGGAACGGCGGTATCTTTACTCAAAGATCGCTCAGGCGAGAAGAGGCCACTACGACAGAACCTTCAGGAAGCAATCGGCCTATCGGCGCTTATTGGGGCCGGCGTGACATTAGTAGCCAGTGGCTCGGCGGCTATTACGAATTACGGCGCCGAACATGGCCTCGAGCACCAGGCACATATCCTGGTGGATATTTTATCAAGCCCCTTTACCTATCTTGGTATTTTCGGTACAAAGCTTGTATACGACAAAGCCAAGCAGTTCTTTAAAAGACACCGGGACAAACCAGTGGAGACTCCAGATAGCTAGCGGGGGTACCGTTTCTGTTTGCCAGTAGCAGATTTTTTGTCCGATTTGGCTCAACAGCTAGCCGGTGGCGTCAACGGTTAGGCAGTTACGATTCAGGGTATTCGACAAGCTTGTGCTAATCCTACGTAAACAGGGCAATTATGTATATTGCATTGATCATATCAGAGAGGTTGACAAGCACAATAAGGCTTCGTGACTATCTCAAGTTGCCGATATTCAAAAACAAGGGGGTATAATTATAGTGTTAGTTGGGCAGGGGTATGAAGCACAAGATCGCCATTATTGAAGATGATACGACAATCGCCGGAATGTACCGGTTTAAGTTGGAGCAGGCTGGCTATGATGCGCGCTGTGCTTTCAATGGCAAGCAAGGTCTCAAGTTGGTCAAATCATTTCGGCCAATATTAATTCTACTCGATCTAATGATGCCGGAGATGACCGGTGACGAAATGTTGGAAAAGGTACGAGCTACCAGTTGGGGAGCCAACATCAAGGTGATAGCCCTAACCAACATTAGCAAGGACGAGGCACCGCCGGGGCTTCGCCTCCTCAACGTTGACCGCTACATCGTCAAAGCCCATTACACGCCCGCGCAAGTGGTGGCCTTGGTGGCCGAGATATTAGCAGACGCCCAAGCTACAAAGTGATTGTGTTCATCCCTTTGTTGCCGTAGGATTAAATTAGCATGACAAAGATAGCTATCATCGAGGATGACCAGGCGATTGCCCAGATGTACCGCTTCAAATTCGAGGCGGAGGGCTACAGCGTCGAAACGGCCGAGAATGGCAAGTTGGGCCTAGAGCTCACGGAGAAGATTAAGCCGGATATTATTCTACTCGATCTAATGATGCCGGAGATGACCGGTGACGAAATGTTGGAAAAATTGCGAAAAACTACCTGGGGAAAGAACATCAAAGTTATTATTCTAACCAACATGGGCGAACAAGAGATCCCCGAAAGTGTTCGACGGCTCGGTGTTAGCGATGTCATTCTGAAGGCAGATATGACTCCCCGCCAAGTTGCCGAACTGGTCAAGAAGCAGCTCGCTACTTGAAACAGTAAGTCTAGGGGTAGATACTGACCAGCAATACTTGAACGCTAGCAACATGCCTTTTGTGGTTAGGCAGCTGTTACTGCGGATGGCATACTATAAGCATGAAGATCGCGATTTTGGGTTATGGCAAGCAGGGGCAAGCAGCCTACAATTACTGGCACGATGGCCAAGAAGTAACTATTTGCGACAAAGACGAAACTTTAGAGCTTCCAGCAGGCGCGCTTGGTCAATTAGGGCCCTCCTACCTCAAGAACCTGGGAAAATTTGATCTTATCATCCGCAGCCCTTCAGTGCACCCGCGAGATATCGTGGCTGCCAATACACCGACTATCTTAGAAAAAGTCACGACCGTAACCAACGAGTTCCTGCGGGTCTGTCCGACCAAAAACGTCATCGGCATAACTGGCACCAAAGGCAAGGGCACCACCAGTACTCTGATCGCTAAGATGTTGGAGGCTGACGGCAAACAGGTTCACCTGGGGGGGAATATCGGCACCCCGCCGCTTGACCTACTGGAAGACTCTATCCAGCCGGATGATTGGGTAGTATTGGAGCTGGCTAATTTCCAATTGATTGACCTTACGTCTTCGCCCCATATCGCCGTCTGCCTGATGGTCACGCCCGAACACCTTGATTGGCACAAGGACAGCGAAGAATACTTCACCGCCAAGAGCCAGCTTTTCGTGCACCAAGCGGCTACCGACATCGCCGTCTACTATGCTGATAACGCAACCTCCCGGCAGATTGCCAGTGTAAGCGCCGGTTTGAAGATTTCGTATATGGCTCCTCCGGGTGCCGTAGTCCAAGGCAATCAGGTCATCATTGATGGTCAAATCATCTGCCGCACTGACGAACTCAAGCTGCTCGGCCAGCATAATTGGCAAAATGTTTGTGCCGCCGTTACCGCTGTTTGGAACGTCACTCAAAACATCGAGGCCATGCATTCTGTGTTAACTAGTTTCAGTGGGCTACCGTACCGTATAGAGCTACGGCGGGAAATACACGATATACGCTATTACAATGACTCGTATGCCGCGGCACCGCCAGCCGCCATTGCCGCGATCGAAGCTATTCCTGGCAAAAAAGTTATGATACTCGGTGGTTTCGACCGCAACTTGGAACTTACCGAATTAGCCCAAGCCTTGCAGCGCCGTGCCGACCAGCTTCGCGCAGTGCTGCTTATAGGCGCTTCGGCCGAACGGACTGCCAGTATGTTACGTGAACACGGAGTTAGTAACTTCACACTGTCAGGCGCGCATACGATGGCTACTATTGTTGGTGAAGCCACGGACTTGGCTCAACCTGGTGATGCGGTTGTACTTTCCCCTGGTTTCCCCAGTTTTGACATGTTCAAGAACTTTGAGGACCGGGGGCAGCAGTTTAACGCGGCGGTAGAAAATCTATGAGCGCCTACCAAACATTTGTTTTCAAGAGCTACCGTTTCGACAAGCAGCAAAAGACCCTAGAACTCCAATATGGCTATGATACAGTGCTTGATTTCCGGGAGACCTACAAATTTGACTTTGCGTTTACTGAGTATGACGAGGTAGTGCTTGACCGCGCTTTGCAATTGCTCTTTTATGTTGC
Source organism: Verrucomicrobiia bacterium (assembly GCA_035486285.1). Taxonomy (GTDB): domain Bacteria; phylum Patescibacteriota; class Saccharimonadia; order Saccharimonadales; family UBA4665; genus DATHNF01. Next base: position 5,062 of record DATHNF010000017.1, read on the forward strand.
TGGCGTGTCATATTACAAGGCTTTTTTGGCGCCCCAAATCGTAGTTGAAGCCGGTGAGATTGACGCTGAGCTGGCCGAATTCCTGAGCCAAACATATCAAAAGGGTCTTGGTGAGCTTTTCTATGTCAACCAGCTTGACCCTCGCACACCAGTTCACTTCCCTGTTAATGCAGCGCGTTTCGAGCCGCTGGAGCGATTCACGACCGCGGGCACACTAATAGGTGTGGGCGGCGGCAAAGACTCGTTGCTAAGTGTCGAATTTCTAAAGACAGCCGGTACGGGTATTACAACGTGGAGTCTTAACCACCGGCCACAATTAACCCCACTGGTCGATCGTATCGGCATGCCGCATTACTGGGTAGAGCGCCAATGGGATCCGCAGCTTTTCGCTCTCAAAGAAAACCCTGCCGCTTATAACGGTCACGTCCCGATTTCTGCCATATTTGCCTGCGTGGGGACAGTCGTAGCAATCTTAAGCGGCAAACGCGATGTTATCGTTTCCAATGAAAATTCCGCCAATGAACCCACACTGCACTATCAAGGTGTAGCTATTAATCACCAGTATTCCAAATCACTGGCTTTCGAACAGGCTTATCAGGCGATGCTCCAGCTTTGCTTTGGTGATATGGTACGCTATTTCTCATTCCTACGGCCTTTGAGCGAACTACGCATTGCCGAGCTTTTCGCGCAGACCGGTTTCCAGAAATATAAAGACGTTTTTAGCTCGTGTAATCGGGCTTTTGTCCACGGTAATCACAAGATGTTCTGGGATGGCAGCTGCCCCAAGTGCGCATTTGTTTTCCTGGCGCTGACACCGTTTATTGAGCGCAGGGAACTAGAAACGTTATTCCACGGCAAGAACCTGCTGCTTGACGAACAGCTCGATGAGACATACAGGCAACTTCTTGGTATCGCTGGCGACAAACCACTAGAATGCGTCGGTGAGGTCAAAGAGTCCCGGGCCGCCATGCGTTTAGCCCAACAGATATATCCGGCACTTGCTAAATATAACTTCGAATTACCCGATAATTACGATTACAAACAGTTGAAAGCACACAGCATGCCGGCAGACTTTTATAAACTATTGGAGATGGCCATAGCTGGTCTTTAGCTTGATCCGCCGTTCCTACTCACAAGCATGCCCCATAATTCGTGCTCCTCATCAATGATGGCCGGGATTTCCATGCTCACTAGGCTGCGGACTGGCCTGCCAACAGGTTTTCTCTCGCTTGGTACGCTCCGGTCAAAGATACCTATGACAGCCACGATCTTGGGAGCCAGGCCGGGGATACGGAGTACCCGCTGCGTGGTGGAACGGCGGTTGAGCACGTCTTCAATAAGCACACCGCAGCTTAGTTCTTCGGCTACCTCTTGGTCAAGCGGAGTAGCGTAGCCTACTGTTTTGGAGCTTTCGTCCTTTTTTAGAAATGGATTATAGACGAAGCCGCTGTAGTGAACAGCGACTGCCTGCGCTAAGCCTATCGCTCCATTGGGCACGCCAATGACAAACTCTGGCTCAAACATTTCAGCCAGCCCGCAAAGGCGGCTGACGACTTCGTCGTGAAGTTCGGCGTGTTGTTCCTGATTAAGATTTTCATAATCAAGGTTTAGTTTGTTATTTGCTGGTTGGTTGTCAGTAAACTGACCGTTATACGGACCAAAGCCAATCTCCAGCAACTGGCCGCGTAATTCTTGCCGGTTCATTCTTCAGCCTCCCGCTGAGCGGCACGGATAACGTTCTCGAAGAGGGCACAGACAGTCAGCGGACCAACCCCCCCCTTAACCGGTGTAATGGTCAGATCATCACGGTTGTATACCTCTGGCGCCACATCACCAACTGTCTTGCCGTCTTCACTGGCCACCCCAGCATCAACAACAACAGCACCTTGTTTGATCATATTCGGATAGAGAATGGCCGGACTGCCGGTAGCCGTGATAATTACGTCCGCCTCCAGGGCTTCTCGCTTCAAGTCAGTCGTTTTACGGTCGGCAACATGGACATCAATGTCAGAGGTTTGCAATATTCTTTCTAGCGGTGCGCCTACCAGCTTACCGCGACCAACCAGTAGCACCCGCTTGCCAGCTAGGTCAACATTATAGCCAGAAAGCAGCCAAAGTATTGCCATTGGTGTCGCCGGATCAAACTTGGCTTGGCCGCCCAGCGCGTCGACATCTTTTTCGGGAGCTACCAGGTTAACAAGTTCGTCAGTCTGCGCAGGATTTTCGAGCGGTAATTGAATGATAATACCTTGGGTCTTTTCATCAACATTTAACTTGCTAAGTAATGACGCTACCTCTGTTTGTTTGACCCGATGGACTTCAACGTCTATTAAAATGTCAGCCCCGTATTGGCGCTTCAATCGGATGTACGTATCAATAACTGGATTATCCACTGTAACAATAATCGCCAACTTCGGCAGTATGCCATGGGCTTGACGAAGCGCACGCACTTGATGGACTTGGCGCTGCTTAATATAGCCAGCCAAATCGGAGCCATTGAGCAATTTCATGTCTGTAAATTGTAACACTACGGCTTACGGTTTGCATTATGGGATGCTAGCGGCTAAGATTAAGCGTATGCGTTATAAAAATTACAAGGAGCACTATGAAACACCGTAATCCAGCGGCTGTCTTTTTCCTGCCAATTATTACTTTGGGCATTTACAGTATTGTGTGGCATGTCAAAACCAAAAATGAGATGAACAAGCTGGGGGCTAATATCCCCACTGCCTGGCTGCTAATCGTGCCTATAGTCAACTGGTATTGGCTTTGGAAGTACAGCGAAGGCGTCGAGAAAGTTACCGGCGGACAGATGTCTGGCGTACTAGCTTTTGTTTTGCTGTTCCTACTCGGCTTCGTCGGCATGACCATTCTACAAACTGAGTTCAATAAGGTGGGCGACACCCCCCTGCCGCAAGCCGCTGGCGGCCAACCAGTTGCCGCTTACCCCGCTGGTCAGCCGCAACCCGACAATAGCTTCGGCGGCCCAGCCGTTACTCCCTCCAACCCAGTTTCACCCAATCCTAGCTTCCCTGCTCCGACGCCACAACAGCCAACCCAATTCGCACCACCGACAGACCCAACCGGTTCTCAGCAGCCACAACCACCGCAACTTAGCTAAAAGCTTGTCATGGCACCGGCTCCGAGCACTCGAAAAATCTACCTATACCACTACCTAACGCTCGGTCTCTACTTCTTCTACTGGTGCGCACACAGCCGGACCGACATCAATCGTTCAGCCAACCAGAAACTGATACCAACTACTTGGCTGCTGGCTCTACCGGGTAGTAATTACTGGTGGATGTGGCAGTACGCGCAAGCCTTACAACACGTATCGTACCGACGGCTCAAGACGGCCGACACTTTCCTCATCTACCTGATCGCTTCCCACGCCTGGCTATTACTGACGTTTGGCTTTCAGCCGAGCTTCAGTTGGGGCAACCACACCGGCAATTTCAGCCATCTTGTCATTGTCTTGTTGATCGTCTACGCCTTGATATGCTTTTTGCTGGAAATTACTGGCGCTGCTTTCTTCTGCGCTACTATGCAGCATAAGATAAATGCCTTACGCCCGGCTTCGCATCCGGTCACTAACCCTGTGGGTTAAACTTGCCAAAACAGAGGTAATTTGCTAAAGTTCTGTGAGTTGAATTGTGTAGTTCCTAATGAAGTTTCACTAATGACACTTCGCTTGCGGCTACAAAACATTCCACTGGGACTTTCGTACAGTTAACATTGTTGGTTTCAAGGAAGTTTCACTGTCCGACGCTTCGCTTGTCCCAACAAAATATGCTACCAGCATATTTTGGGCCAGTAGCTCAGCTGGTTAGAGCACCTGCCTCTTAAGCAGGGTGTCGAGGGTTCGAGTCCCTCCTGGCCCTCCAAGATCACAAGCACAGTAAGGTTAATTTTTAAAAATTATACCTTGGCAGGGTGGCAGCTTACTAACACTTCTCCATCAGGAGTCGGATTTACATCGAGTCGATAAAACTTTGAACCTTCGCCAAATCCGAAAAGCTCTTGCGGGCCTTTTTTCAACGGTGCTGCTTGGCCGATATGGGCAATCACTCCAGACTGGTGTTCAAAAAATATAAAACTAAATGATGCCTGGCCTGAACTTTCGGTTAGCAGAATACGACCGCATGATCAGGATCCGTATCGCCCATTGTAGCCAACAAACTACCGCTGAGACCTTTATTGTAGACTACACCTAAGTCTTCTGGGTAAGGAGAACCTGGGCGTAAGGTAAAGGTCTCGTTCTTGTTAGTAGGGCCGACTTTGATAAGGCGAGGGCTCCTGATACTGTCGCC
>DATHNF010000018.1:0-11347 GCA_035486285.1 Verrucomicrobiia bacterium
CGTTCCCGGTCAGTTTTATGGGTTTCATAAGGCTATGCCACCGCTTTTGACCTTGTTCGATCGCTTAGATAGTGTCCAGCCAGCCGATCTGGAAGTGGCGACGGCAAGACTGCTGGTATTGTCGAGATTTACTAGCCCAGAAGTTGATGAGCTCCATGAAAGCTTCATTGATCAATATGGTGAGCAGCTGATTATGGAAGACAACATTCCACCAGCCGTGGCTGACGTATGGCAAGCGCCTCATTTTTTGGCCCGAATGGATGCCCGGATCAGGAGTAATCATGAGCGATACAGGGCTCCGGTGACTAAATGGCCAACAGCAGAGTGGATGTTATTGAGCAGGGCCTTTCAGGCCTTTGGATTCTCCGAAGCCGAGAGAAAAGATTTATTTTCGGCCTGGGATTCATTTGAGTGCCGTCTAGAAAATAAGGAGAAGCAGCGGCAACTGGCGGGCCGTTTCGATCGTATGCTCAAAGCTTGGGAGGTCATGAGCACGCTTATGGCGAATGGTCCGGAAGTTACCCATGAAATTTATTCCCAATTTGGTATTCGGAACTTCGGCAGATATACAGCTAGTACCTTGTATAGGCAGTTGGAGTACTTCAAGCAGGCAGAGCAAAATGGCGGCACAGCTTCCGCCCGACCGCTGGTTATTGTGGGGGTTGGTGATTGGAATAACGCTTTGTGCGCACCCGAAACACAATTTGGGTGTATTGATCCCGTTTATATGGAAGTTGAGTCATTAGACGCGGTCATTAAGACTATTACCAAAACTAGAAGAGTCGCGCCCATCAGTAATTTAATTATTTCAGCCCACGCTAATAAAAAGGCCCTGTGTTTCGGCGGTGACGAGAAAGTTACCAGCAAGCTGCTTCTTGAATCACGGGCCCTGGCTCGCCTAAGGCGCGAGGAAGGTATATTCACTGCGGCTGCCGGGATTGTGCTCGCCTGCTGCCAGGCGGGTAAAAAAGGGAAAGATGTTATAGGAGAGGCAATTGCAGAGTATGCGGCTATGGATGTTATTGCCCCCACTGCCAAAACCCATAGCTATATCATGTCGGATCCGGCTGACAGCGACAGTTATAGGGTGATGTTTGTTCGGTCAAGAGAGGACTTCTTCGTTAGGCGCGGCTACAAGAACCTGGGTAGAGCGTGCGTTACCTTTCGGAATGGTGAGGTCAGCCGCCGCTCTGATAGCGCCCGACTGCCAGCTTAGTTGCTCACGGCCAACAGGGAGTTGACTTTTGGGGTAAATGGGGATATAGTCTGTGATATAACGGAGTTGTTTATGGCAGAGCGAGTAGAACATGCAGATACTTATGAAGCGCGTCCCCACGCCGCGTTTCCTGTTGCGGATATGTCGGGTGAAGTTATTGCAGGCTTTGATTATTTATTGGGCCAGATCATAGAAAGAAACTCTCTGGAACGTGATAGTTTTGGTGGCTTTTCTGGGTATACTGGCCTAGATGAGATAGTAGAAAAGAAATTTGAAGCTGTTGCGCCGCAGTGTAATGCAGAGAATTGTTGCCGGTCAATTGTACTTGATCGAGTTGGTGGGGGTAATGCTGCGGAAACTGTATTGCGTATTGCGTGCTCTCCAATAAGCGAGGTCGATCAAGAAGAAGCAATACGTCGTGAAGGTCGTTGTAACCGAACTATTCAGCGTGTTGGCAGAGATTTTCCGAAGTTTGTAACTGAACAAGCTGAAAAGGTCCGGCAATCACAAGCGCGCTTACAAAATCTAACGACTGAAGTTGCCGGTGAGAATACTCACTTGGACAGCTTGCTGAAGTAAGTCCCATCTGTTACACTCATTAGGTAAATATTAAACAGGTCGGGGTTTGATCCTCTTTCGCGGTTAGCCGTGCAGGCACGCGAAGGTTCCCGGCCGAAGAACAAGGAGATATCATGGCTACAGACGTAGATATTAAGCAGTTATTGGAGGCGGGCGCGCATTTCGGCCACAAGACCGAACGTTGGCACCCCAAGATGGCGCCGTATATTCACAGTAAGCGCGGCGGCACGCATATTATTGATTTGACCAAGACGGTCGCTAACCTTGAGGACGCTTTGGCGTTCCTGACTAAGACAGCTGGTGAAGGCAAGCAGATCTTGCTGGTTGGTACCAAACGCCAAGCCCAGGACATTATCCGCAAACTTGCCGAAGAAACCGGCATGCCTTTCGTTACCGAGCGCTGGCTCGGCGGTATGCTAACTAACTGGAACACTATCGGTGGACGGGTTAAGCACTTGCAAGACCTTGAAAACCGCATGGCCAGTGGTGAACTAGCCAACAAGTACAACAAGCTTGAGGTCCAACGCTTCCAAGAAGAAATCGATCAGATGAACGTCCTCTACGGCGGCATCAAAGAGCTCAATAAACGTCCTGGTGCAGTCTTCATAGTTGATATCATCCACGACGCCAACGCCGTTCGGGAGGCCAACAAGCTTGGCGTACCAATCGTCGCGCTAGTCGACACCAATGCCGACCCTAGCCAGGTAACGTATCCGATTCCAGCCAACGACGACGCCATCAAGACTATCCAGTTGATGGCTGATTATGTTAAGGCAGCTATCGAAACCGGCAAGGCCTCGGCCAAGAAAACCGAAGTTGCACCCGATAAGGACGAAGCTTAAAAGTAGGGAGGAACTATGGCAATTGATATAGCAGAAATTAAACGGCTCAAAGATCTGACCGGTGTCGGCCTAACTGATGCCAAAAAGGCGCTTGAAGAATCCGGCGGTGACTTCGATAAGGCGCTGGCTGCCATGCGCAAGAAGGGCCTGACCAAAGCTGAGAAGCGTGGTGAGCGCGAAGCGCGTGCTGGTCTGGTAGGCACCTACAATCACGATGGCCGTATTGGCGTTCTCGTCGAGGTGAATTGCGAAACTGATTTCGTGGCCCGCGGTGAGCTGTTCGGCGAACTGGTCAAGGAGGTGGCTATGCACATCGCTGCCAGCAACCCGCAATATGTCAGTGTTGACGACGTGCCGGTTGCTGATCGCGATAAGGTCAAAGCTGAATTCGTCGAGAAGAGCAAGGCCGAAGGCAAGCCAGCAGACATGGTCGACAAGATTGTTGACGGCCAGCTTAAGAAATATTTCGCTGAACGTTGCCTCCTGGACCAGCCTTTCGTGAAGAACCCCGACATTACTGTCGCTGACCACGTCAAAGAAAACGCCGCCCGCATGAACGAAAACGTTGTAGTTCGCCGTTTTTCCCGCCTCGCTCTCGGCGAAGTCAGCTAAGTACTAAGTAGCGATTTTCATTGATAAGCTTTGGCAACTGGTTTAGAATCATTGCAGAAGTAACCGGAGGATTTCAAGATGTCATTGGAGTTAAGTGGTGGCATAAATGTAAGCACGCACGCCGGTTGGGCTGCTACGAAAGACGGGCCTTTTCACGCTCTATGGTTGTTTGGGGGCGACAGGCACGTAGAAGTCGGTATGAGCACGGCCGTCACAGCTATTCAAGAAGTAATTAATGACCCCGCGCGTACTGATAACAGGACTATGCAAAGTCTTCAGAAATATGTGCGATCGTTACATGTTGAGAGTAATGATAGAGAAAGTGAGTGGATAGTACCAGACTCGCTTGGTCAGCAAGCACTGCAAGGCGCCCTAGCTAGTGCTGAAGATCAAACATATTTAGAATTTCTAGGAAACAATATTGCTGAGACAGATTTTGTTCACTTGGTAGATTACGTGATGACCAATACTTCGGTGTGGTTAGAAATGCCTACCGATACCGAAGATCCTCACGTTGCTACGATCCAGGCTATGCGGAGCGGTAATTAGTGATGAGCCCGGATCAAGTTATCGCAGACGCTCAGACTAAGTTCGATCAAGCAGCGGAGCGCTTTAAGGATAATTTGAAAAGTTTGCGCACGGGACGGGCCAGTGCCAGTATGTTGGATGGAGTAACGGTGGAGGCCTATGGGACGCCCATGCCGCTGATACAGGTGGCGACGGTGACAGCGCCAGAAGCGCAGCTGATTCAGATTACGCCGTTTGACCCGAATAACCTGGAAGCTATTACTACGGCGATTCGCAATAATCAAAGCTTGGGTTTGAATCCATCTGACGACGGCCGGGTTGTGCGGGTGCCGATCCCGCCTTTGAATGAAGAGCGCCGCCGCGAGCTGGCCAAGCAGGTAGGGCAGAAGCAAGAAGAATGCATGATCTCGCTGCGCGCTATTCGTCACGATGCATTGGACATTATTAACGAAGCCAAAAAAGACAAAGATATTGGCGAGGATAACGCCAAACGCCTAATCAGCCAACTGGAGAGTGCCATGAATAAGGTGCGCTCTGAAGCTGAGGTAGCGGCGAAAGCCAAAGAACAAGAAATCATGACGCTATGATTTGTTGGCCGTAAGGCGTGGCACAAATCACAATATAGATATTTGGCCTAAGCTACGAGCATGCTCTACAATAAGTAGTAATAGAAGCTTGGGTGGCAAGGCTGCTATAAAACGCGAACAAGGAGTTGCCACATGGCTGAGAGTGTTTTAGTCGAACGTTTAAAAGCTGAATGCGGCGATGTTGAGCCTCGTAGCGTTGGTTTGAGTATCGCGAGCGGCAGTACTGACCCAGCCTTTGCTGAAAAGGTTGCCACCGAACTGGGCGTTGATCCTGTAGAAGTTGAACGTCGCAAATTTTTGGACGGTGAGCTATTCGTCCGCTACGGCGATTCGTTGCGTGGGACCGACACGTTTCTTATTCAATCTCACTACAATAGATCAACCCGTTATCCGGATTGGTCACCTAATGATGCCATCCAAGAACACGTCTTTATGATTGATGCTGCTATTGGCGCTTCAGCCATGCACGTGAGTGCCGTTGCGCCGTGGTTTGGATATAGTCGGCAGGACAAAAAAGATGACGGCCGGGTTCCAATTGCTGCTCGTCGTGTCGTTCGCCAGCTGCTTAGTGCTGGTGCCGAGCGTTTGATTAGTATGGATTTGCACGCGCCGCAGATACAGGGGTTTACAGGTGATAACGAGCCGTTCGAAAATATCTTTGCCTCAAAAGTTTTGCTGGACCACATCAAAAACTGGGCCACCGACAAGGATCCTGAAAATATAGTCGTCGTGTCTCCTGACGAAGGACGTGTTAAATTAAATAATTTCTATGTGAGTGAGCTCAATGAACATTTTGGACAAATACTTGGCGAGGAAGATTTTCGTGGCGTTAAGCTTGCGATTGTCAATAAAGACCGGTCACCTGATTCAAGTCAGGTGCGGGCGATGAGCATTATTGGTGATGTAAGGGGTAAGGATTGCGTGGAGATTGACGATATGATAGACACTGCTAAGACGTTGTGTGCTTCGGCAGATGCGATTATGCATGCTGGCGCAGCAAGCGTTATCGCCGCGGCAACGCATCCGGTTTTCTCGGGTGATGCCGTTGAGCATCTGGCTAACTCAGTGTTTGAGCGTATTATCGTGACCGACACGATTTCGCAAGAAGCCATCAAAGACGAATTACCAACTCTGGAAATTGCCAGCGTGACAAGTTCCTTCGCTGAAGTTATATGGCGAATCCATCATAACCAGTCTGTTTCGAGTATGTTTAGGAAGCAAAGAGCCGAATACGAAAAGTAAGCTTAGGCGTGAGTGATGACGGTGGTGCCGATGGGTGCCCAATCGTAAATCCACTCGCCTTGGTCAACAGGTACGCTAACGCAGCCGTGGGAAGTGTTGACGTTGCCGAAGACACTGGCTGGCCGCCAGTAATTGCCGTGGACAGCATCGCCTGAATGGTCGAAGTAGTTAATCCACGGGACGTTAGGTTGGACATATTTGGTACCGTTGGGGTTGAAGCCAGTCATGGTTTGGGAGGTTAGTTTTTCCCAGATATGGAATTCGCCAAGTGGTGTCGGCGTAGCTGGCGCGCCAGCAGTCGTCAGGAAGGTATTAACGAGCTGGCCGCTTTGGTAAGCGTACAGCCGCTTAGTCGTGACATTGGCAACCAGTAATTTACCAAAAGCTGCTGGAGTAACTGCCTGGAACGGGACGGTTTGCAGGGGGGTGTTGAATTGCAGGCCTTTGGCATCCATGACAGTTTTGGCTGCCTGTTGGGCTTGAATCTTGAGGCTGCCCGGATCGCTCAATGTCGCGCCGTTCTGGCCGGCTACCACGACCTGATTGGCACCGGTTTCATTGACGGTGACTTGGTTGGTCGGCGCTGCGGTAAACTGGTTGGCTAGCTGGTTGAGCGAAGCAGTGATGTTGCCGGGGCTGATGTGGATGTAATCCTGGGACTTGTCAGCACTGGCAGTAATCTGTAGCCAACTATGAATGGTGTCGGCGCTGATAGGCACGGCCTGGGTGCCGACCGTCAGGGTGGCTGGTTGGGAAGTGATAGTGTGCAACTCGGTCTGCAGTTGGCTACTCGGCACTGTTAGATTAAGGCCGGCAATCGCACGTGAACTACTTTGGGGCGCTGCGGCTGGCTTGATAGCGTTCACCACATGAGCCGACCAGTACTTGCCGGCGACTTCGATACCGGTACTGCCAACTAATAAGAAAAGCAGGGCAAAGACCACCCAGCTATGACTGTGAAGTAATGTCATGAAACGTCCTGGCAGCGAAACGGCCGCTGCCGCGACTTCTTCAGCTGGCGGGCTTAAAGTCGCGCGGCTGGTGCGCGAGCGTAGCCTCCACGGCAGGTGCGACCGCCACCGGATCTATAGCTACCTCGGACGCCACAACCGGCGCCGCCATATCTACCTGATGCCGGCGCAATACGAACTCGTTACCTATGCTAGCAACAGGTATAGCAGCTCGACTCATTTTGATGACCTCTGTTTTTTCCACATGGGTTAGTTTACCCTTACGCTTTACTATACACCGCCTAATTCGTTTGTAAATACATGCGAGGGCTATTTTCAGGAATATTTAATATTTAGCTAAAGGACTTCTTTTGAGAAACAAGTGTAGCCTAGTCTGGCTCGGCAAAGCTTATTCTCAGCGTCTTTGCTACAATAGATGGTAATGTCAGTATTGTTGTTGATCGTGGGAGTTATCCTGTTCATCGGGCTGGTGGTGACGCACGAGTACGGGCATTTCATCATGGCCCGGCGCAACGGGGTAGAGGTCGAAGAATTCGGAATTTTCTTCCCGCCACGTTTGTATAAGCGTAAGGCCAAAGCTGGTTGGCTGTTCACTATTAACCTCTTGCCGCTCGGCGGTTTCGTTAAACTCAAGGGCGAACATGATAGCGATACCGAGCCGGGCACCTTTGGTGCCGCGACGACGTGGGCCAAGAGCAAAATTATGGCTGCCGGTGTAGTCGTCAATCTGCTGACTGCCTTTGTTCTGCTGACTATCTTGGCAGCTATCGGCATGCCGAAACTGATACCCAACCAATACACCGTTGGCAGTGACACGCAACTGGTCTCGCAGCAGGTGCTCATCGGCTATGTCGAGCCAGGATCGCCAGCCCAAAAGGCTGGTTTGCAGCCGGAGGATGAGATTAGCGACGTTAGCCTGCCAGGTTATAGTCCAGTCGCAATTACTAGCGCCACGAAGCTGCCGGCGATTACTAAGAGCTTTGCCGGCAAAACGGTCGACGTATTTTATACGCGGGCTGGGCAAGAGCATACTGCCCACCTGACGTTACTGACGGCCAAGGTTGTCGACGCTAGCCAGAAAACCAACAATCCGAAAGGCTACTTAGGCATCTCGCCAACGCAATTCACGCTGCAGCGCTCGACATGGTCGTCGCCGATTGTGGCAGTCGGTCTGAGTGCTCAAATAACGGCCTTGACGTTCCAAGGTTTAGGGCACGCTTTGGGTGGCCTGGGTAGCTTGATTGCCGGCTTCGTGACCGGCAATAACACGGCACGCCAGAATGGACAGACTTCGGCCAGCTCACAGGTCTCGGGGCCGGTCGGTATTTTCGTTATTCTCAAAGCCGGCAGCCTGTTGGGCTACCAGTTTATGCTGTTTATCATTGCCATTATTGCGCTAACACTAGGTATTATGAACATCCTGCCGATTCCGGCGCTGGACGGTGGCCGGTTGTGGATTATGCTCATCAGCCGTTGGCTCAAACGGCCCATATCGGCCAAACGCGAGGAGGCCATTAACGCTACCGGCTTCGCGGTACTGATCGGACTGGTGATTCTGATAACTATTGTTGACATAAACCGGTTCTTCTAAGCAGTCTGTGACGCGCGAAATGTCGAGTTGTGCATTTGCAACCACTCCGGCTTTCATTAGAATAGAGGCAATTGATGGAAGAAACTAAACAGCCAGAAGTGAAACACCAGCCCACAGTGGCCCGCGTACCATGGAATCCCTGGATCGCAGTGATTTTTTTTGTGGTCGTGGTTTACTATGTGTCGCAGTTGGTCGGCGGCCTACTGGTCTCGATCTACCCATTTTTGCAGCACTGGTCGAATGCCCGGGCAACCAGCTGGCTGAATAACTCCGTCAGCGCCCAGTTTGTCTTCATTCTGATCGCCGAGGCTTTCACGATCGGTGCTATCTACGCGTTCTTGAGGCATTACAAATTAACCTTGCGCACCATTGGATTTAAACGGCCACGCTGGCGCGATCCGCTGTACGGGTTGGCGGCGGTGCCGCTTTATTATGTTTTGTACTTACTGACAGTCGGGGTGGTCAGCCACTTCGTGCCCAGCTTGAATGTTAACCAGCAGCAAGATATCGGCTTTACTAATGTCCACGGGGCGGCGCAGCTGATCCTGACCTTTATCAGTCTGGTAATGCTGCCGCCGCTGACCGAAGAAATCATGATCCGCGGCTTTCTCTACAGCAGCCTCAAGAAGGGCATGCCGGTCGTGGCGGCGGTCATCGTGACCAGCGCCATCTTCGCCAGCGCCCACTTGCCGGAAGGCGGGGCGGCAGGCCCGCTGTACATCGCCGCGCTTGACACCTTCGTGCTCAGCCTGGTGCTTATCTACTTGCGGGAAAAGACTGGCAGCCTATGGGCGTCCATCACGCTGCACGCTCTCAAGAACGGCGTTGCCTTCGTCGCGCTATTTGCCTTACATGTAAAATAGCGCTATTATATTACTCATGAGTAAGAAACTGCTTTTCGCATCTGTTCTCCCGCTGCCGCCCACTGGGGCGTAGTTTCTATTTGTATATACATTTTTAGCAAACCCGCCTCCGCTCAAACCGAACGGAGGCTTTTAATTTTTAAAGGAATTTTCTATGACACCTAACCGACTATTACGAGACGTAGCCAACCGCGACGAGCGGTGGAGGGAAGCTGCTGAAGGGATCGTAAACGTGGGATGGGGACTGGCCGAACAGCGGGATTATTGGGGCATACGAATCGCTGATGCCGTTATTCTCGAACGAACGAGTCTGGGGCGCGTCAGCCAGCAATTGGATGAGGCAAGCTATTTCCATCAACAAGTTCTGGGAGTAACCAGCGGTATTCTTGAAAGTTTACGAGGGGAGGATTGTGACGAAGCGCTCGTGCGGCGAGTAGCCTACGTTTGCCTTAGAAACGGCAAGAATCGTGTAAGAACCGAGAAGCATCGAAGGCGCCACCTGGCAAATTACCAGGGGCGGGTGAGTTTACTGCGCTCCACGGCCAATATAGGCTTAGGGTGCCTAGAACCCCGGGACCTTAGCCTTGATGATTTATGGTACGATAAGGAGGAATTATGAGACTGTCGCAACTCATTGGAAAAACGTCAAAGAGCAAGGTCGATTATGCCCTTGATTCACATCGTTTGTTGACACAAGGCGGGTTTATCCGCGAGTCAGTAGCCGGTCGTTACTATCTTTTACCACTTGGCTTAAAAGTTCATCGGAATATTGAACAGATCGTTCGTAAGCACATGGATAAGGCCGGCGCGCAAGAGTTGAGTATGCCGGTTTTGCATCCTATAGAACTTTGGCAGGAAACCAACCGCACCAACACCACTGGATTCGAGTTAATGACCGTGCAAGATCGACGTGAAGCTGAGTTTGCGCTTGGCGGCACTGCCGAAGAAATGGCAGTAGATCTAATACGCAAGTTTAACATTAGCTACAAGGATCTACCGTTCAATATCTATCAATTCTCATTAAAGTTTCGTGACGAAATGAGGGCTCGTGGCGGACTGTTACGGGTACGCGAGTTCATTATGAAAGACGCTTACAGCTTTAGTACCGAAGCCCAGTTTAAGACTATTTACAATGAGATGGCGAAAACCTATTCGGCCATTTTTGATGAGATGGGTTTAAAGACCGTCAAGGTGGCATCAGACAATGGTTATATCGGCGGTGAATACTGTCACGAATTCATTGTGGACAGCGAAGTCGGCGAAAGCCGGTATTTCACGACGGAAGACAGTAGTTACGCTGCACACGAAGACATCGCTCAATTTGTTAAATACCATGAAGAAAGCGATGAAGACATGAAGCCTCGCGAGGACGTATTGGGCAAGGGCATAATTGGCGTGGAAGAACTGGCTAAATTTCTGAACATACCGGTCGAGAAAACTACCAAGACAATTCTATTCGAAACCGAACACGGCCAGGTTATAGCTGCAGCAGTCATGGGGCTATATGACGTTAATGAAACGAAACTAAAACACATCATCGGTTGCGCCGAGCTCAAATTGGCAAGCCCGGAAACAGTTAAAAAGATAACGGGCGCGGAAGTTGGCTATGCTGGTATCCTGGACCTGCCCAAAGAAGTTAAAATCATACTTGATGATTCGCTGGCTGGTCGTAAAAACTTCGAGGCCGGCGCTAACAAGACGGATTACCACTCGATTAATATTAATTTCGGTAGAGATTTTCCTGAGCCTGAGAAGTTCTATGACATAGCTATGGCTCGGCCCAGCGATTTTGCGCCCGGTACCGAAAAGAGGCTGATTGAAAAGCGCGGCATAGAAGTTGGCAATATTTTTCAGCTAGGCTATCACTACAGTAATTTGATGCAAGGTGCCGAGTATATGGATGACCAGGGCCGCTTAGAAAAATTCTATATGGGCTGCTACGGCATCGGTATCGGTCGGACTTTGGCAGCGATTGTTGAAAAGCACCACGACGGTAAGGGTATTATTTGGCCGGAGGCCGTGGCGCCGGCCCAAGTGTACCTGGTACGCCTTGGCGATAAGCCGGAAGTCGTTAAGCAAGCAGACGAGTTGTATAATCGCTTGACAGCAAATGACGTTGGAGTATTATATGACGACCGAGATGTACGCGCCGGGGAAAAATTCGCCGACGCGGACCTGATTGGCGTGCCGTACCGCCTGGTCGTTAGCGACAAAACGGTGGACGCCGGTACATATGAACTGAAGGCCCGCCAGGCCACAGAGTCCCAGCAGGTGAGCCCGGAAGAGCTGCTCAAAGCAGTAGGCACCGGCACCCGG
>DATHNF010000019.1:0-12770 GCA_035486285.1 Verrucomicrobiia bacterium
ACGCGACCGGCTGAGTAAGGGGTTGATAACCTCAAAGCTGGGGTTTTCGGTGGTTGCTCCAATCAGGATGATCGCGCCGTCTTCGACATGTGGCAGGAAAGCATCTTGCTGGGCCTTGTTGAAACGGTGGATTTCGTCGACAAACAAGATGGTCTGCATGCCCAAACGCTGATTCTGGGCGGCCCGCTCAATCACCTTGGTCACATCGGCCTTGCCAGCCGCCACGGCGCTCAGTTCGACGAACTCCGCCCCTGTTTCGCGGGCGATAATTCGAGCCAGCGTCGTCTTGCCGCTGCCAGGCGGACCCCATAGTATCAGGCTGGTCGGCTGTTTATGTTCGATAATCTCATGAATAATTTTACCGGCGCCTACTAAGTGCTCCTGCCCGACAATGTCGCCCAAGTTTTCCGGTCGCCGCCGCTCCGCCAGTGGTCTGCTATCCATAGCTATAGTATATCCTGAAGGCAAAAGACTTTACTATTATCAATAATTGTGTAATAATACATGATTATGAACACAATGCCATCAGAAGTCATGGTTAACCCCGACGAAAAGACTGTCATCATGACTCCTCCGCTGAGTCGTGAATTCCCCGATGCGCCCAAAGCTTTCCGCAGAGTCGACGAGGTGTTTGCCGAAAATCCCCAGGATCACCTTAAGATGCTTGAGGAGAGCGTCTTTTCTTTCACGCCAAAAAGCGGCTCGCAGGCCGAGGTAACCTGTTCGCTCATCCACGGCCAAGAAGTTGGCGACGAACTATTGGTGGTCTACGCTCCCTTTGCTGACGGTGCGCCGAACAGCCGGTCCGAAGAGATCTGGCGCTATATGCAAGCTGACCAGGCCGTCGTCCAGATCACCAAGGGCCATGCCGCTCCAAACAGCTGGAACCAAATAAGTAAATCGTGGGTTATGTCGGAGCTTTTGCAAGCTGTCGATCAGGACATGCCCGTCCTAACCATCTTTAGCCCGATACCGACGCACGCCTATAGCCGCGGCGACAGGAAGCGCTTCAGGCACGGTGACTTTACGCCGGCTGCCGACATTACCGCCCAGGCAATCCAACTTGCTCAGGAACGACTCCATGGTGCTCACAGTGAAACCCAGATTGATACCCTCCATTTACACGGTGCTTCGCTCGGCGCCAGTAATGCCATTGGCGCTGCTGCCGGTTTGTTGGAAGCCTTTGCGGTCCGGAGTTTAACAGCTCAAGAATTAATCATCGGGCCTACGAGCTACTTCCCCGACTTGGCTACAAAGTTTACTATCAAAAATACCGTTGGCGAGCCCTCCAGCGAAGTTATTACCCAAATGATAGATTACGCCCGCATCGGCGAACCAGCCATCCGCCGGATGATAGACCGCGACGGTACCGAGCTGGCTACGGCTGGCCGTGCCATTATTAGCATGCTCAAGTACAGCTACCTCAAAGGACTGACAGACCCCGAGCATAATCAAACACCACGAGATGTTGCACGCGTAGCAGAAGCAGGCGCCCATCTGGCAATAGTCCTGGCCGCTAACAGCGGACTGACCCAAGAGACAAACGAATACCTACCGCCAGCTGGCCGCGAATCAGTGGTGCATGTCCGAGCCGAAAACGGCCACCGCGTCGCCCACTTAATTGACGAGCACGTAGCGCCAACCGCATTGCTGGCCGTCATGAACATTGCGCGCTCCAGATAGTCATAGACGTCCACTATCTTTGGCTGGCGTAAAGCGGCGTTGACACCAAGCTTATATCGTGCTAGTGTATAAGTAGTTGTTTTAAATGAATCCGGGTCTGAGGCTAGATAGATTACTCGATTTCATTACTGGCAATCGATGTAATAACTAGTAACAGCAAAGGATTCTTTTTTATGTCATCATACAAATATTCAGTTTATAATTCGGCCAAACAAGGCCGACACCGCAGCAATAGCGGTGGTGGTAACAAGCGCCGTGGCGAATATATTAACCCACAGCGCTTCATTCAGGTAGCCAAACCAGCCCAGGCTGACGACTACACGCCGCAGCACGAGTTTAGCGACTTCCCGCTGGAACCGGTGCTCCAGGCTAACCTAACAGCCAAAGGCTTCACCGTACCCTCACCTATACAAGACCAAACTATCCCTCTCGGTCTTGCTGGTAAGGACGTTATCGGTATCGCCAATACCGGCACCGGTAAGACGGCGGCTTTCGCCATACCAATTATCCAGGCTTTAATAAGCCGCCAGCAAACCAAGGCGCTAATTGTAGCCCCTACGCGTGAGCTTGCCCAACAGATCGAACAGGAATGTCGCAGCATTGGCAAGGGCGGTGGCTTCAGTGGCGCCGTGCTAATCGGTGGTACCGGTATGGGTGGCCAGCTGCGCGATTTGCGTGCCCGGCCACGGCTGGTTATTGGTACGCCCGGCCGTATCAAAGACCATTTAGAGCGCCGGACTTTGGACTTGCAGCACTTCGACCTAGTGGTACTCGACGAAGTCGACCGTATGCTGGACATGGGCTTTCTGCCTGATGTCAGCTTCATTCTCAAGCAGCTGGCACCTGTCCGGCAGTCGTTCTTCTTCTCGGCTACTATGGACCCGCGGGTGCAAGGTTTGATTCGAACCTTCGCCAACGATCCGCAGACTGTTTCGGTCAAAAGCGGCGAGAGCAGCGACCACGTTAACCAAGATGTTGTCCACTACTCTGGTACGCATGACAAGATGGATAAACTACACGATATTCTGCTCAAAGAAGAAGTCGCCAAAGTCATCGTCTTCGATGAAACCCAGCGCAGTGTCGAGCGCCTCAGCAACGAGCTGGTGGCCCGCGGTTTCTCAGCTGACGCCATTCACGGCGGCAAGTCGCAAGGCCAGCGCCAGCGAGCGCTCAGTAACTTCAAGGCCAGCAAAACCAAGATCTTGGTTGCTACCGATGTTGCGGCCCGCGGTATTGATGTCATCGACATTACACATGTCATTAATTATTCACAACCGCAGTCTTACCAAGATTACGTACACCGTATTGGCCGTGCCGGCCGTGCCGGCCGAGTCGGCCACGCCTTGACCTTCGTTAATCAGTAAGCTTTAAACTTACTGAGCCCATGAGGAGTTTGCATCATGTCTCATGAAAAAGTCCAGTTTGAGTCCCGGCAGCCCGGCCCGGTTGATGAGGCGATTGCTTACGAACAAGCTCACTTAGTCCAGGCTGCACTCGGTCGCATAGAAGCCTTGGAAGGTTCGAGACCATCCCTATTTCAACGTTTTAGGACTGCTAAGGTAGCGGACATTGATGAAAAGATAGCAGCCGAGCAGCTCGAAACTGCCGACAGGCTTGATGACATCCAAGACGTCATCGAAGCGAATCGCCGCCAAAATCAAATAATAAGCTTGTTCCTCGGCTCTGCTCTCAGCCAATATCGTGCGGGGCATCCCTTGTATAGGGAGCTGGGCGAAGCCGAAGTCATGGACAAAGAGCGTATTGTTCAAGCTGCTAGTAGCACTTGTCGAAAGGTAGAATCTGGCAAGGTCCTAGAGCTGATACAGCTCTTTAGTTCCTCCCAGCCGACACCCCAGCCAAGCGGACCGACGATCCTCCACGCCATACGAGAGCTCGGTCTATATTATCCGTTGGCTAAGGACAAACAGTTACAGGGCCAGGACCAAGGGGCGCAGGCAGGTTCGACGAATACTACGCGCCAGATCAGGGTTATGCCTCTCGGCCTATCCCGGCCGCTCTACATGACGGTCAACTATAGCGAACACCAGTCTGATATAAACGTTTCAATGGTAGTGTCACGGTGGATGTAGTCCAGCGGGTCGCCTGCGGATTGCCCAAACCTCTCGCTTATGCTATAATTACAGATAAGAAAGCTTGGCGCTGACTGAAAGCGCCTTTTTATTTTATGAAAACCATTCAAGACCCAACAAAGATTCGTAATATCGCGATTATCGCGCATGTTGACCATGGCAAGACGACGCTGGTTGACGGTCTGCTTAAGCAGTCACAGACCTTTCGCGATAACCAGGCGGAGATGAGTCAAGACCTGATTATGGACAGCGGCGACCAAGAGAAGGAGCGGGGGATTACCATCACCGCCAAAGTGACAGCCGTGCAGCACGGTGACTACCGCATTAACATCATCGACACGCCTGGCCACGCCGACTTTAGTGGCGAAGTCGAGCGCACTCTTAATATGGCTGACGGCTGCATTCTGATTGTCGATGCCCAGGAAGGCCCGATGCCGCAGACCAAGTTTGTCCTGGAGAAGGCACTGGAAGGCGAACTCAAGCCAATTGTTATTATCAACAAGATCGACAAAGACGCCGCCCGTATTGCCGAAGTCGAAGACGAGCTGGCTGATTTGTTCCTCGAGCTGGCCGTCCACGAAGACCAGCTGCACTACCCAGTCTATTATGCCATTGGGCGGGAAGGTAAGGCTTGGACCGAGCCGCCTGCGGACCTGGCGGCTGATGCCAGTCTCGACCCGATTTTTGATGCTGTAATCAGTAAAATTCCGGCTCCGGCCATCGAACTGGACAAGCCTTTCCAAATGTTAGTAACTGCTCTGGCTAGTGATACCTTCAAGGGCAAGTATGCCATTGGCCGCATCACGCGCGGCCGCGTCAAACCGGGCGACCAAGTCGTTCTTTGCAAAAAAGACGGCAGCCAAACCACTGCCAAGGTCGACAATGTCTTCATGAGCCACGGCGTCAGCAAGTTCGAAGTCCCCGAAGGCGTGGCCGGTGATATCGTTCAGTTGACCGGCATCGCTGACGCTCAGATCGGCGAAACCCTAGCCGACGCTGACCAGCCCGAAGCATTGCCAATTATCGAAGTTGAAGCGCCGACCCTAAGAATCTACCTAGGCCCCAACACTAGCCCCTTCAAAGGCCAAGAAGGCGAATTTAATACCTCGCGGCAAATTGCCGAGCGCCTGCATAAAGAAACCGAAACCAATGTCGGACTCAAAGTTGAAGACGACGGTATCGGCTTCACTGTCGCTGGCCGCGGCGAGTTGCACCTCGGTGTGCTGATTGAAACTATGCGTCGTGAAGGCTATGAGTTCGAAGTCGGCCGACCGCAAGTTGTTACTCGTGAAGAAAACGGACAAACCATGGAGCCGGTCGAAGAAGTTATCATTGAAGTACCGGCCGAACACGTCGGCACTGTCCAAATGGAGCTCGGCCAGCGCCGGGCGACGCTTAAGGAGCAATTTGCCAGCCCCAAAGGCGTCACTAAGTTGATTTACGAAATGCCCACCCGCGCCCTCCTCGGCATGCGCAATATCCTCCTGACCAACACCAAAGGTACCATCGTCATGAATAGTTTGGTAACCGGCTTCCAGCCGCAAACCGCCGCTCTACAACAGCTCCGCAACGGTGTCCTAATGGCCTACGAAACCGGCGTCACCACTCCCTATTCGCTGGAGACAGCCGAAGCCCGCGGCACCATCTTCGTCGGGCCGGCCGAGAAAGTGTACGCCGGCCAGATAATCGGCCTCAACAGCCGCCAAGAAGACATAGAGATCAACGTTTGTAAGGCTAAGCATTTGACCAATATGCGCAGTAGCTCGTCCGACGGCGTTGTCCAGCTCACGCCACCAACGGTCTTTAGCCTCGAACAGTGCCTCGATTTCATCGAAAACGACGAACTCCTAGAAGTCACCCCCCAGAACCTCCGCCTGCGCAAAAAAGAACTTGACCCCAAAAAACGCAAAAGCCAGAAATAAATAAACTCCCAGCCGCGCTGCTATACTGGGCACATGAAACGGCAGCTCTTCTACCGCAATGTCAACGCTCGCGATAACCTGGAAATCTTCTTGGTGTCGGCTATCAGCAGCCTGCTGCTTCTGAGATTCTTCTTATACGAAGCGGGTTATCCGCAAGTTGGCGGCGGTAGCCTGCATATTGCTCACATGTTGTATGGCGGTCTGCTGATGCTGGTGGCTATCACGCTGAACCTAGCGTTTCTGGGTGAACGGGTGCGGCGCTGGAGCGCCTTGCTGGGCGGTATCGGTTTCGGTGTCTTCATCGACGAACTAGGCAAATTTCTGACCAAAGATAATAACTACTTCTTCCGCCCAACTATCGGCCTGATTTACGCCATCTTCATGATTCTGTACCTGTTATTCAACTTTCTCAGCCGCGACGGCCGCCTAACTAAACGCGAATACGAGCTGAATGCCCTGGCTCAGCTTGAAGAGGCTGTCCTGCAAGATCTGGACAGCGTCGAGAAACGGCGCATTGCCCAGCTACTGGCCAAGGCCGACCAGCAAAGTCCCGTCACCCGCGAGCTGAAGCAGCTGCTAGCCCGGCTGGACACGGTACCTGCTAGCAAGCCTAACTGGCTGCAAGGCTGGCTGGCAACGGCCGACAAACGGTATGCGCGTTTCTGGCATGGCCGCTCCACGCGCCGCCTAGTTGGCGCTGTGTTCGTAGCCCAAGCGGCTGTTTTCTTGATTGTTACGCTTGGCACGGTCTTCGGTAATTTCGACGATCTGCGCTCCATTTTCCAAGCCCACGACTCCTACGCCGACAAGCTCATTATCGGCCAGCTGATCACTTCGGTGGCGTCTGGTATCTTCGCCGTCCTCGGTGCTGTCAAAATCTTCAGCTCCCGCCTCCAAGCCTTCGAGCTCTTCCGCCGCGCCGTCCTCATTAATCTGCTGCTCACCGAATTCTTCGTCTTCTCCCGTATCCAATTCCGCGCCATGCCCGGCTTCCTCGTCAACCTCGTGTTGTTAGTGGCCCTCCGCTACGCAATCAACGAAGAACACCGCGCCAAAAAATAAGTGAGCTTTAGCGAACAGTCTGCTCAAGCTTGGTAACACGTCCGACTAGCCTGTTATGCTGCTTGGATTGATCCTTGACCGCGGCTTGGATAACTTTTATGTCTAACTTAACTTCCGCCATATCAATCTTAAGCCCGGCAATGTCACTGGGCATACTAGCCATAGCCGCCTGGCCTTCCAAAATAGCTTGCAGCTTATGATCAATGTCTTCCAGCAAAACGCCATCATTATCACTCATAGTGTTCCCAGTATAAAGCCAAACGACCCACCCGCCAACAAAACCTTAAACTCTCGTTAAGCGGCCAGTTGTTCGTCGCGCCAGCGGTGAAACTTCACCCATTCACGGGCCGCCAACAGCGCGGCCCCCGCAGCGAATAAGCCACTAACTACAATAGACGTACCTTCGAGGTTCCAGCCATCATGGGCCAGCTGCAGGGTATTAAAGGCGCAAAGCGTGCCAAGCGCCATCCCGCCAAGCGATGCTACCAAGCTAACAGAAGCATCCTCACGAGCCTTCGTCTCCTCATCCCGCTCGTCCTGCGGACTCTCTGGTGTGTACATACCCCACTTATATCATAATCCCACTTAATCCCCACTACTTAGTAACAATCGATATCCCTTCAAAATTACTCCACAGCGCGCGCCAAAATCTAAAGTTATCATTAAATTGTCTAACTTTCACAGTGTTTTTGTCCAATATGAAAAGAGAGCAATGCTATACTATGAGCACTATGGCGAGAGGTAGTGTTGCTGAGAAAACTAAAAAGGTTTTGGGGAAGGTTGCCCAGAAACCTTACTTTAAGGCTGATAATTTCGTTCTCTACTTAGGCGATAGTATCGAATTTCTCAAAAGTCTTCCCGAAAACAGCGTTGACATGATCTTTGCCGACCCACCGTATAATCTGTCCAATGATGGGTTTACTGTTCATGCTGGCAAACGTGTCAGTGTGAATAAAGGCAATTGGGATGTGAGCAAGGGTGTAGATGAAGACTTCGAGTTCCATAGCCGCTGGATTAAGCAATGCTACCGAGTGCTAAAACCTGAAGGTACTATTTGGATAAGCGGCACCTACCATTCAATTTATCAATGTGGATTTGCCCTGCAGCTTCTGGGCTATAAAATCCTTAATGACATCACCTGGTTTAAGCCAAATGCTTCACCAAATCTTAGCGGACGTTATTTCACGGCCAGTCACGAAACCTTACTCTGGGCTCGAAAAGATCCTAAAGGCAAGCACACCTTCAATTATCAAGATATGAAAAATGGCAGTTGGCACGCGGGTGATTTTATAAAAAAAGAAGGCAAGCAAATGCGCAGTGTTTGGGCTATTGGTACGCCTAAACGTGAGGAGAAGATTTATGGTAAGCATCCCACCCAGAAGCCAATGGCCTTACTAGATCGTATAGTGCTAGCCTCCACTAATAAAGGGGACGTAATCATCGATCCCTTTACTGGTAGTTCCACCACCGGCTTAGCTGCCGTAAAGTCCAGCAGAAAGTTTATCGGCATTGATCTACAGAAAGATTATCTAGATCTTTCTGTAAAAAGGTATAAGGACCTGGCAAAACAAGGAAAGCTGCTATGAAAATTGTTACCCGTCAAGTGGCGATACACAACCTTAGAAAATATATAGGAAAAGATTTAAGAGAACTTGCTGTTGGCTTTGGGATAACAACATATGAAACCGGTAGACAGAATAAAGGCTGGAAAGGCCTTGTCCTGGAGAGGTTAGCAGGGCTTACTAATAATAATGAAAAAGCACCAAATGGCTTATCTTTCGAACTAAAGTCCGTAAGTTTCTATAAAGTAAAAGATAAATTAGTGCCGAAAGAAACAATGGCAATAACCATGATTAACCCTCAAGAACTCATCGAGCACTCTTTCTTTGAGAGCCACTGTTGGGCGAAGCTAAAGGCTATAATCTTGTGTGCTGTTGAGTGGACTGGCAAGAATGCCGAAGGCGCAGTGCTGCTTGACGTCACTAGTATGGACTTTTTGGAAGATGCCGAGCTGATAAAAGAAGTAGAAGCCGATTATGAATTTATTCGCAAGAAGCTCATAGATCAAGGCTTTGAATCTCTGACAGGCAAGGATGGCAAATGGATCCAAGCACGTACCAAAGGACCGGGCCATGGCTCAATCAGCCGCGCCTTTTATGCCCGCAAGGGGATGGTTTTAAAGATATTTGAGGAGTCAAAGTAATGGCAAAGCCTGGGCATGACATAGTCTCAATCAATGACATCCTAAGTGGATCTATTGCGTATCGAGTGCCTAAATATCAAAGAGGCTATGCTTGGGATGAGACCAATTTTGAAGAGTTATGGGAAGACATCAATAATAAAGCGCTCAAAGGGAGCGATCTATTTATGGGTAGTATCATTATTTTTCATAGCACCTCAAATCCAAGCGATGCTCGTGAAATAGTTGATGGCCAGCAAAGACTAGTAACCTTTACCATTTTATTAAGAGTTTTGTCTGATCAGCTGAGCGAAGAGAAAGATCAAGAACGTTTTAGAAGAGATCTGTATAGATTAATGGGCTCAGACGACGGGAATCATTACAAGCTAACGCTAGGAGACGCGGACGAAGACTTCTTTCATAGATTTATAAAAAAGCAAGATAGAGAAGCCTCCAGAAGGGGGCTGAAGAAATCTCATAAAATGATACGTGTAGCCTATGAACTTTTTGAGGAAAAGATTATTAAAGAGGTCAAATCAGGCAAGTATGAGTCTAAAGTTGATTTAATTGATCAGATTTTCGAAGCTATAAAGCAGAGAACGCAACTGCTCGAAATAACTGTTGGGGATGAGTTTGATGCGTATGCAATATTTGAATCAATAAATGCCAAGCGGGTAGATCTCACACCCGCAGAATTAATAAAGAATTACGTATTTTCGGCAGTCAGTAGGAGCGAAGCAGAGTTAAATAAAGTTCGGCAAGACTGGGAGGATGCCCTCGGCAAGCTCTCGCCATCAAACAAAGAAATAGGTATAACAACCTACATTCGTCATTACTGGATAAGTACTATCGCTGATGTCAGAGAAAAAGAACTTTATAGGGCCATAAAAACCCAATATTCCAATTCGCCTTCTTCGATACCAAATTTTGTTACAGAACTATCCGATAACTCTGCTAACTATGCCGCTATAGTCTATCCAGAGATTGTGCGGCAAACAGACGAGGGCTTGGACGTACTTCGTGTGCAGAATATTAATCGCTTCAATTTCAAGCAAACATACCCACTCTTGCTGTCAACACTTGGTAAAAAACCTAATCAAGATACGTTTGATGAAATCATTAGTATTTTAGAGACTACTATATTAAGACGCTCTATAAGAGGTAGTAATCCAAATGAACTAGAAGAAACATTGAGTACATGCTCGCGCTTAATGAATCAAGAGGGAAAATCAGCGCTTAACGCCATAAAATCAGCGCTTAAAGCACTTACGCCATCTGACGGTATAGTAAAAAGTGAGTTAATGAATAGTACATACACCCCTAATTCAAAAATTATTTTAGAAGAGTATGAAATATCGGTTAGTACTGGAGAAAAAAGTATTAAAAACCCTACCATAGAGCACATAACGCCTCAAACACCACTTGATTATGCGAGCTGGGGGGTTGGCATAGAAGAACATGAGCACTGGTTAAACAATATCGGCAACTTAACCTTATTGGGTAGACCACTTAATAGTAGTGCGAGTAATGTGCCTTTTAGCAGTAAAAAAAAGTGTTTATAAAAGTTCTGAATTTAAGATCACGAATCTTATTATTGAAAATGAAGCATGGTCTCCGGAAGAGATAAAAGATAGGGCACAAGAAATAGCTAACTTTGTAGTCCGAAGGTGGCCCATCTTTTAGCTATTTCATATGTATCTAACCTATACAGAAAGAGGCCATAGGCTTATAGCTATAGCCATGTGGCGACGCCGCCGTGGTCGGAGCAGGTGCCTGAACGGTGCTGGCTGAAGCTGTAGGTGCCGTCGACACATTGGGCAGTTGCTCCGGCGGGAACAGTAGAGCTGCTATAAGGGCTGCAAACGGTACTGCCGTCAGAATTGACATACGTTCCATTCGGGCACGATGGCGCAGCTGGCGCCGGAGCTGGTGCGGGCGCTGGTGCGACGTAGGTACCGACGGAAGTTACTTGGGTTACTGGCTGGAGAGTTACGGTGGTATTCGTGAGCTGCTTGTTGGTTTGCTTGCCGTTAGTTAGAGCGACTTGGTAGGTGAGCGTTTCGCTGCCGTTGGCACCGGTAGTGGTGATTTTGGTAGTGCCTTTGGCGAGAGCGGCGGTTTGAACGGTGGTACTGGTGTAGGGAATAACTTGCGTTGCAGTCGTTGTCTGGGTGGTGATGACGGGCGCTTTGGAAGTTTCCGACTGCTGTTTTGACTGTGCTTGAGATTTGTGAGAGGTGTTTGTGCTACTGAGGTTAGTCGGCTGGCTTCCGCCAGCAACGGCAGCTAGGACAAATAGTGTGCCCAAGCCAAGCAGTACCTTCTTGGTAGTATTTAGACTCCTCAGCCAATCACTCGATTTCTTCATGCTTTGTTAATAGTATCGTACTAGTTCATTAAGATTTAATTAATTTTTGTGAAATCCAGTCTGAAGCAGGCGCTGCATTTGGTAACACAAAATTATAACAAGGGGCTGGACTGTTGGGCGGGAATAGGGTATAAAAGTATGTGATGAGTAATTTTGAATTTGGTTCGTGCCCTGTTGACGAATATTACGCGGGTGAAGATAATCGCATAATGGAGACTGGGCTGTGTATCGACGGGCTCTATACGATGATGTTGTTTCTGAGGAACTCCAGAGACCAACAGGCTGCTAAGTTCCCCAGCCGCGTGAATGATATTGAGCAGCAAGACTCGGGCTTATATAAACTGCAGTTTAGTATTCTCAATGCCGATTTAGCCCCTAGCCTTGACGCTGAGGCTACGCTACAAGACGGCTTTTGGCAAAGGTCTGGCTCGGAAGCGTTGCACTTCAGGAGTATCCCTGTCCGTAAAGCTTACTTCAAAGATTATTACCAAGGCATCTATGACGAGCTGGAAGCAATGACTGCCGCTGGCTTAGTGGAATCCAGAGAACTCGTCGCTGCCGCTTAACGCAAGAAAAGGCAGTGCTTTTCACGCGCCCAAAGTGTAAACTAGAGCAATATGACAGCGCGGACCCATGACTTAGCGGCAGTGACGGCCCTGGGTGTTGTCGTACTGGCGCAACCGCTGCGGACGGTGACACTGGCCACTGCCATTGTAGCGGTCTTTGCCAATCTCATTGGTGGCATTACACCAGATATCGACCAGCCGACGGCACCGTTTTGGCGAAATCTACCGGTGGGAAAATTCTTTGGCAAAATCTTCGACCGTCTGCTCGGTGGCCATCGCTTCCTCAGCCATTCCTTGCTGGGGCTAGCTATCTTCGGTTTCGCGGCGCACTGGCTGCTAATATTCTTGCAACCGATCATGCGGCACGTTGATATCGGGCTGGTGTGGTGGGCTTTCATGATTGGGATGGTATCGCACTTGATGATGGATACACTGACCAAGGAAGGCGTGCCGTGGCTGCTGCCGGTACCGGTCAAGTTCGGCCTGCCGCCGCTCAAGAGTTTTCGTATCACCACTGGCAAAGCCGCCGAGACCTTCGGGGTTTTCCCGTTGTTGCTAGTAGCCAACGCGTGCTTATATTACGCGAATTACCACAAGATTCTCGATCTGCTGCACTATCACTTGGCATAGCGAATTACTTCGTTTTGCGGAGAGGGTTGGTTATGGCGGCGATTTCGACATGGTATTTGTCTAAAATGACAGCTAGGACTATATATGCCAGAACCAGGAGGGCAATAATAGCTTTGAGAGCGTTACTGCCTGAGAGGTTCAGAAACGTAAAGACAATGTAGAAGACAGCCGTAAAGCCTAGGAAGCCAAGTACTGACAGGGTGTACGACTTGGCGCGGGTGTCAATTTGGAAGGGCAGGTTGTCTTTGTACGGTTTGCCGGCCATGGTCA
>DATHNF010000020.1:0-9639 GCA_035486285.1 Verrucomicrobiia bacterium
GCCGTCGACGGCTAGGACAGTACCAATCTGTAGGCCGCGTAGCTTCTCGACTTCTTGCTTGTCGTTGATAACGACCTGCACCAGGCCGCCGCGGTCGCGAACATTAATGAAGGTTAGGCCGCCGAGCAGGCGTTTCTTGTGTAGCCAGCCTTCGACGTGAATGGTCTGGCCGGTATGGTCTTTGACTTCAGAACTTAAGATTCTCATTGGTAACTCCGCTTAGGTTTATCGTGGCTCTGGAGATGATCGATAACACAGGCAAATAGCGCCAGCTATTTGCCGCCGATCCGGAGATTTATATTACCGAGAGCCCGATATACACGCATCGCTGTTATTCTATCACTTCGTCATCTGTTTTTACAGAGGTTTCTTCGGGGTCGGCTTTGCTGGTGGCGGATTTTTTAGATTTTTTCACTTTGGGGTGGCGGGCCGCGACGGCTTCGATGTCGGTATACTGGTCGAAGTCATCGCCAGGAACATGGCCAACTAGTTGCCGTACGATGCCCTCAATCGTGATAATACCGACATACTCTTCGAAGCTATTAATGACAATGAAGAGCGGATGGTTTGTCACGAAGAAGGCGTGGAGCACTTCGCTCAGCGCGTCATTTTCGTGAACATAATAAATAGTCCCGTCCATAATGTCGCGGACCTGGCCGTTGCTCTTTATATCTAAATCTTTGAATGCTAAGGTGCCGATAATCGCGCTCTTGGGGCTTTCGCGTACTACCATATAATCCTGGCCGCTCTTATGGGCTTCATCAATCAGGACTGGCCCGATAGTATCGTTGGGGGAAACCGCTTTGATAGCTTTGCGCGGAATCGTTATATCAGCCGCTGTATGGTCACCAAAGCTAAGTGCCCGCTTGGTGATTTCCAGCTCTTCTTCGCTTAAACGGTTATCGAGTTGGTGCTGCTGCTCTTCAATCAAAGCTAGTAGGTCGGCACGTTCGAACAGACCGGTATGAGCGTGTGACGTATATTGTCGCTCGACTGCTTCGGTACCGCGACTCAGCAGCGGATGAAGGTAGTTGAGCAACCAAGCAATGGCTGGTGTTATCAGAATAGTCAAGCGAGTGCCCAGCTTGGTTATCCGGCTGACAGGCAGTAGCGAAAAAGCTATCCATAATAAGGGGCCGATAATGAGTAGGCTGGCCCAAATAGGCAGCAACCGGGCCAGCAGTACCAAACTGGCGGCACTGGTCAGACCAATATATAACCATAGCAAGCCGCGCAAGCTATTGCCGTAAGCCACCGCCCGGTATAGCTGGACTGCCAGTTGGTCATGTTCGGCTGCCCGGCGCTTCAGCTCGCGGGCCGGCAAATGATAGTATGTCTTGCGTACCACTACGCCAGCCAGCGCCAGAAGCAGAAAAAGCAGCGCGAAGATGAGGCTTGTCATGCAACCATCTTACCATTAGCCTAAAGGGCTTTGCGTAGATTCCTAGCTCGCGGTACTTTACTACTATCTTATAATCAACGTGGGTAATGTCATCCGGACAGCATATTGTATACTTTAACAAGTAAAGTGAACGAATAAGGAGTTAGCCTCATGTCCAAGCAGTTCTTAGGAGTAATTGTTGCCATTATTCTGATATTTGTTGGTATCGCGGTGTTCGGCGGCAACAAATCGAATGGCCCTGGTAACACGTCAGGCGGCAGTACCGGCACTCTAACCGAACATATTGAAGGTCAGGGCAAAGACGGTGTCACCCTTGTAGAATATGGTGATTATGAATGCCCGTACTGTGGTGAATATTTCCCGACAGTCAAACAAGTCCAAGCTGAGTACAACCAGCAAATCACCTTCCAATTCCGTAACTTCCCGCTGGTGAGTATCCACCAAAACGCTTTTGCCGGGGCACGGGCTGCTGAGGCTGCCGCCTTGCAAGGTAAGTTCTGGGAAATGCACGACGCTTTGTACGAAGAGCAGAATCAGTGGGTCGGCGCTAGCGATCCAACAACTTTCTTCAACCAGTACGCTCAAGATCTAGGTCTTAACGTTACGCAGTTCGAGTCAGATTATGCTAGCACCAAGGTCAACGATCTCATCAACGCCGACATGGCCGAAGGGAACAAATTGAATATCCAAGGTACGCCAACGTTCTTCCTTGATGGCAAGCAAATCGAAGTCGCCAACAGCGCCAGCGCTTTCGAAAAACTCATTAACGCCGCCATTGCCCAGAAAACAACTGGCAGCAAAGCGACCGCGCCTACCAGCGCTGGCACGACCAGCCAAACCGCCGCCCCCGCCAAGCAATAACTGTCGGGACTTACAAACCGCACTTGTCATCTCGAGCGAAGCCGAGAGATCTCCTTGCCCTCATTGCAGACTTACGAGATTCCTCGGCGTTGCTCGGAATGACAAGAGCTAAAATAGCGTTACTCAGTAGTGCAGGAACTCGCGCCAACGTGGGCGTTCGATGTGTACCGGTACGTGTTGGGTACGGCTTTTGACAATTTTTATTTTGACGGACACTTCCCTAACCTCTCACGCACCCACACGTTTACATACGCTGGGTAGCGTCTTGTTTTTTAGTTATGTTTTTGTCTCTCGCGGCTTTTTTAGGTTAAGCCGATGACGTGGATTGAGTTTAGCAAACTGCTTATCCCTTGTCAATGCTAGGCTAGTGAGACGTATAGCCAGTGTCGGTCGCTGTAGCGTTGGACACTAGCCAGTAAGCCCCCGGCCGTCTGGCGGCGGTACAGTGCCGCACGGATTCGGCCGGAGGATACTTCTGGCGCATAGCTTGCAATAATAGTCAGGCTTTGGGGTTGTGTCGGCCAAGCTCTTATTGCTAGTTCGACTGCTGGTTGCTCGTTATGTTTCCGTAAACCAATGAGCAGCTCTGAGCTTGCTAAGAGCCGCTCCGCATTAGGCCAATCCGGCAGTCCATCGATAATGTCAGAACCGAAGAGGAACACCAGCTGAGTACCAGAGAATTGTTTCTTAAGTTGGGGTAACGTCTGCAGAACACTGAAGTTGACATCTACCAACTCCAGCAGGTCAAACTGTGGATGTGGCAGCAACGCTCGCCTGAGCATGGCCACCCGATGACCGAAATGCTCGACACCGGGCTTTGCCGCGCGGTTGCCGTTCAGGCAGGAAATAGATAGCATCTAGCCCAGCAGCTTGCCGTGCTTGAAGTGCAAAAGCAATATGCCCGGCATGCACTGGATTGAACGTCCCTGCGTAAATACCGATTCGTTTAGAAACCACATTTTGATTATACTTGAGCTATTACTTTTTGGCCGCAAGGTCCGGCGCGGCAAGTTTGCATTTCTTATTGCTACAATAAATAGACTCTCGGTCTGGGACGATGGCTCTTACTATTTTTTTGCAGTGAGGGCACCTGGTTATCTGACCGTCCTTAACTTCTGGGCAGTCTTTGCCGCCAAAGACTGCTTGGGGGTTCTCGCCTTCGCCCAAGGAGATTGCCAGCCCGCACGCTGAATATGTGCGGTTATTTCGGGCCCCGTCCGCCCCAAAACCACCTAGCGCGTTTTGGAATGCTGCCGAATCAAGAGACTGTAAATACGCGATATCCGGGTATGTGGCGCTAGAAGGGCTGTTAATTTTAGCGCCTGTTTGCGCTGCCCTAAGATGCAAAGCGCGCATCATTTCAATCGTGGAATAAACGAGTAGCTCGTGGAGTACTATCGAATCATCATCGGTAAACCGATCCCCGTTAGACCGCATCCTATAAAGGGCATTTGCGTAACGGCTGTTGAAATGCGCAGCCTTGTCGGCTAACTGGGCTACGAGTTTTCTGACACCTGAGGTTTGGCAGCCTTGAGCAAGTGATTCACAAACATGGATGTACGATTCATTGAAGACGGTATCCATAATTGCATGGTGCTCGCTGGTTACTTCAACCGTATTCGTAGTTTTCTTATATTTGGGATCGGCGAGCTGATTGGCAAGTTCCAGGGCAAGCTCTTTTGCAGCTTGTTCTGATAGGGTACCAGTAATCGCATACTGCAAGCAGTTATCTGTCGTTTCATCTTCCGGTATATTAACGCCGTATTTACTAAATACTTCTCTGAGACGATCTATGTCGCTTCCGTCAAAAGATAACGATCCTGATACGCATCCGTCTTCACTCGCATAATAGAATTGCAAGAAGCCGCGCTCGAGGTGTGGTACATATCCGACATTTCGCCAATAATTAGGGCCGCTTTTTGCGATAGCTTCCTTCGGACATAAGCTTGGGACAATGCGAGTGTTATACCCAGTCTTCCCTTGTACCATGTCGTCTACGATCAACGCATTTTTGTCATCCCATATTGAACGAATCAGCTGCGGCTTAAAACGTTCGTCTTTTTTTGCCGTCTCAATAGCACACTCAAGGCCTGCTCTCGTCATAGCCGAAACAGGAGTTTTAAGATCTTTTGCTAGTACTCGGCCATTAGCCACCGGCCGCTCATCAAAATCCCGAACCTCCAGCCCACCGCCCAATTCCGAATCCGTGCCAAAACCCTCTTCTACGGATGTGTAAAATTCAGCTCTCGCCTGTGCTGCCTCTGGGCTATAAATGATTTCTGCTTGTGATTTGCCAGCTGCGAATGCTCCAAGACGATAAATTGTGCTCAGTGACCGGCCGTAAATTTCGGATTCGGGCGGACGCTCATAGTTTGTCGGCTCAATAGCTGCGTCTATCAGCTGATACTGTGCAAATTGCGCTTCAGCAAGATCCCAGTTGAATGTATCTGTTTGTTGGTTTATAAGTTCGGCTGCGACGGCCATGAAAATACCCTCTGCTCTATGAGCGAGGGCTATACAGACAGGCTGCTTTTGCGCTCTTGCTCGAGAGACTTTTTGTAGCTGTTCGGACTCTCCCTACTCGGCTAGAGCGTTGCAGGGTAAACCGTTGCGGCACAGTTCCCGATTTGCACGGGATTCCAGCTTCTCTTTGTTAAATCGGACTATGTAGTAGTGTAGCACCGCCGCGACACGCTAGATATAGTATTTATTACCGCATTGACCTTGTCATCTCGAGCTTGCCGAGAGATCTCTTCGTGATACGTTGGACGGGATCTCTCCACTTCGGTCGAGATGATGGCTAAAGGCTAGGAGGCTCGGCGTTGCTTGAGGGCGGTCAGACGGGGCATGAAACTTTGGGCAGCGCCCTCCATGCCAAGAACTTTCAGCGCGCCAATTAGCACATACAAATGATCCAGACTGGTTTCAGCCAGTTTGTCGCCGAGGCTTTCTGTTTGCTGAAAGGCGTGCTCGACCTTGTCGACCAGCCACTTTTCTTCGCCCGGCGCAATTTGGTTAGAAGTAACTTTGGGCGGCTCGTCAGCCAGCTTGACGACTTCCAAAGAGCGGGCTGAGTGGTCCCGTTTACGCACATGGCCGCGTTTGATCAGGTTGTTGACATGCAGCGCCACGGTGGCCACAGAAGTATAGTTTAGCCCGGTCATGATTTCACGGTAACTGGGACTGTAGCCGTGCTCAGTAATGAATGTCTCTATGAAGTTAAGCAGTTCTTTCTGCTTCTTGGTCGGCCGTACCTTAGTTGGTGCTGATGTTTGCTTTTCGTTCATGCTTATAGTATCTCATAGCTGACTAGTAAATAACGTTCAGCTCTGGACCGAGAACCGACCATCATCCGGCGTAATATCTAGCAAGACTCTCGTGGCCGTTGTGGTATTACAGATTCTGCTTGCCACTACCTGTAGGGCCTCATCCTCTCCTGTTGGGATCTCTTTGCGCGCTAAACTTTCGGCGCGTTGCCGGGCTTGCTCACAGGCCTCTTCAAGGAGCGGCCTGATTGCGGTTCGGCTGGCGCTACTAATAACGACACTGTGGCCGTAATGACGGCCATCGCCTTTGTTGCCAACATTCTTGGGAAGCCCTAAGAAATTTACGTCAAACTCAGCCCCCAGTTCTTGCTCGACAATCCGATGCGCCGCGATAATATCATCGGGTGTAGCAAATAATTCTCCCTGGATCAAACGCTCTCTGGACATGCTAGAAGTATACCCTTGCCTCACCTCAAAGCCTATTGTTCTATGTTTAATCTGCTTGTGCAAAATTCCGTTCTTGCCCTTGTAGGTATTCGACTGTCATTCGGAATATATGCCGGGCGTGATTAGTTCCTTCAGAAACAGATTCGCTCCCAGCCTCTTCGCTAAGCTTTCCGGCCACATACCCAAGTCGCCGATGCGTAAAAACGGCCTCCTGAGGATACGCCGTTTCGCGGCTGTCATAGAATAAGGATTTAGTGGTTACGCCTAAGGACAACAGGCCAGAAAACATAACGTTCATCCTTCTATAATTTTCAGCACTTAGGTAAGGTGACGCTAGGCCGAAGGCCATTCTTTCGTCCTCACTGTCAAAACTTACGATAGCACGACCCGCTCGAGTATTATGTGGGCGAATATCCATGTGCTTTACTATATAATTTTATGTTCTATAAACAAATTAATTTCTAGATTTCTCCCCTGGGAAAACCCAGTACTTGTACCAGAGGTAACTCCACACGGTGAAGAAGCCAGCGGAAATGAAGAAGCCGATGTAGGGCGTGATGCCAATGTGCTTCAAAGCACCAATGATTAGGTAGTCGAGGACGAAGCCAATACTTTCGATAAACACGTAGCGGGTGGCGTGCTGCATTTCGCTCAGCTTGTGGCGATCGGCAAAAGCCCAGTAGCGCTGCACGATGTAGTTCAGTGACCAGCCTATAACGTCAGCAGCTATTTTTGATGGCAGCCAGCTCCAGTGGAAGAGTGAGTAGCAAACGGCAAAGACCGCGTAGCCGACCCAGAAGTAAAGACTGCCGCCAGCCATGTACTTGAGAAATCGTTTGGTGTTTTTGTTTGTCATTCTTCTTTGTTAAGTCCTGGCGCCATGGCGATCCCGGCCAGTCCCCACCAGACATAGGCTATCGTATCGTCCGTCCAGGCATGGGACAACAAACCAATAAAGCTGAGGCCGACTAGGCTGGCGAATAGGCTCAGCACCAAAGCGTGTTCACGCCGCAGCCACAATAGATAGCCAACGCCAACCGTGATTAACGCGAACAGCACCAGGCCCAGCCAACCGGTTTCCTGGCCGATCTGGACATAATAATTTTCGGCAATACGCGCCGGATGGTTATTGTAAACACTGGCTGGTCCGGCTGTCCCCGGGCCGCGTCCAAGCGGCTCATGCAATACATCATGTATCCCACTCTTTAGAGCGCTAACGTGGCCCTGGTCAGACGTTGATTTAACAGCGGAGTGAGTCTGGGTATGGAGTACAAAGTTTTGGAAACTTACGTTATGACGCAAGGCAATAACAGCGATGGCAATAACAACCAGCAGCCCGGCCAGTCCCCACAAATAGAGCCGTCGGACTCGGTGCGCGGCTGCGTTGGTCGCCAGCACAATCGCTAGGCTTAGCAACAAGCCGATCCAAGCACTCCTTGAAAAGCTGAAGAACTCCACAACCAATGATGCCAAAAACAAACAACCGTACAAACGCCGCCGCTTACCCCGCAACCACAAGACAGCCAGTAGGCTAATCGGGACCAGTAGATAGGCGCCGAGCGGATTGGCACCACGCAGTGTCGAGGCAATCCGTATGTAGTGCGTATTGTGATTGATTGTCTCGTAAGCTGGTATGGTGTGTGGACCATACCCAAAATGGACTAGGAAGTCACTCGGCAGTACAAATATTTGCAAGAGGCCGAAAGCCACTACTATGCCCGCAGGCCACAGTACTATCCACTGCCAGTGGATACGCAACCGGGCTAACCGTAGCGCCACAGTCCAGGTAATTAAGAAGAAAACTAGGAAGCGCAGATTGACAATCAAACCATAGCCCAATGCCTTGGCATCCACCGTATGCCGGTTGAGCGCCACCAAGCCCCAGAGCACATTGACGAGCATGTAGAGCAGTATCAGCCAGACTAAGCGCCGAGTTAGCGTATGGCTGCGGATCTTGCGGTCAGTCACCAATAGGAATGGTAGAGCCAGGGTGCAGACTGCTAGTAACACTTCCTTCCAAAGCCGCAGCGCCGTGTAGTGGCCGACCAAGCTTGAGCCCCAGACCGTCAAGAAGGCATGGAAAGGCATCACCAAGATAATGAACATGGTCATACTGGCAACCGCAGACAAAATAGTATACTTCAGCGCTGATGTCTTCATAGAATGCTATAACCAGTATATAGGTTAGCAAATATGTAACAATCACTCGGCAGCATGTATCATAGAT
Source organism: Verrucomicrobiia bacterium (assembly GCA_035486285.1). Taxonomy (GTDB): domain Bacteria; phylum Patescibacteriota; class Saccharimonadia; order Saccharimonadales; family UBA4665; genus DATHNF01. The sequence goes on from DATHNF010000020.1 coordinate 8,204, forward strand.
GTAGTATGTTACGCGCGACAGATAGTCCAGTCCGAGAATGGCCGCCCGTAACATGAACTTGCCGCATAGAAATAATCTATGAAGAACAACACTTCCCTCGTTTACAATGTCTGCCTAGTCATAGGCGACGCTTTGGCTATTACTGTCGCCTTCACTGTCGCATATATCCTCCGGGTAACCCTCGACCACCAGCGGCTGAGCGCCAGCGTGCATGCCCATACCTACATCGTCATACTAGTTAGCCTGCTGCCATTTTGGATCCTGCTTTTCGGCGTGCTTGGTTTGTATAATTCGCGTATTTACGAGCGCCGGTTTAGCGAGCTGGGTCGCCTACTGATTGGCTCTTTCATAGGTATTTTGTTCATCATTAGTTATAGCTACATAACTAATACGACCATCTTTCCGGCACGCCTGGTTACAGCTTATGGTTTCGGCCTGGCGTTCTTCTTCGTCCTGCTCTCACGAACGGCGGCTCGCGGTATCCGGCGCGAGCTTTTCAGCTACGGCATCGGCATTAATAACGTGCTACTCATCGGCAATACCCGCGTAACGTACGAGCTAATGGACTCGCTATCTCATACCGCTGTTACCGGGTACCGGGTAATCGGATTGGTCGGTAAGGCCAAGCATATTCACCAGGCCAAACCAGAGTGCCGGGTTTTTGAGAATTTTGGTGAAGCTATCGCGGCCCTTGCCAACAGCCAGCTACACACTATCGTGCAGACTGAGCTCTACGCAGCAGCCGAATACAACGACGAAATCCTGGTCTACGCCCAAGAACACCACATCGCCTATCGTTTCGTGCCTGGCAACAGTGAGCTATTCGTCGGCAACATACAGGTTGATTTGTTCCAATCGGTGCCAGTTATCGCTATTCACCAAACGGCATTGGTCGGCTGGGGGCGCGTTGTTAAGCGATTGTTTGACATATTGCTTGGCGGACTGCTATTGATCATTGCGACACCTTTTATGCTACTAATCGCGCTCTGTATAAAACTCTCCGATGGTGGTCCGGTATTCTTGCGACAAACCCGTTTAACCCGTTTCAATCATAAGTTCAGGGTATTCAAATTTCGCTCCCACTTGGCCACCTACAACGGCCTAAGCCCTGAGGAGGCTTTCCAAAAAATGGGCCGCCCAGAGCTTATTAAACAGTACCGCGAAAACGGCGACCAACTGCCAGACGATCCACGCATAACACCGCTCGGCGGCTTCCTGCGACGCAGCAGTCTTGACGAACTACCCCAGCTCATAAACGTCGTCCGCGGCGATATCAGCCTGGTCGGGCCACGAGCATTGATCCCAGAAGAGCTCGCTATTTACACCAAGCGCCATGCCATTCTCAGCGTCAAATCAGGCCTAACAGGCTTGGCGCAGGTCTCCGGACGACGCGACATCAACTTCGATGAGCGGCGCAAGCTTGATCTCTACTATGT
>DATHNF010000021.1:0-10366 GCA_035486285.1 Verrucomicrobiia bacterium
GTTTGCAGGAGTTGCAACGGCTTTTTTTCAAATTAGTGGAACAAACAATGCCCAGTGTCATAATCAATGGTTCGCGAAAATACCGCTTGCCAAATAATGCTCACTTGACTATCCCCGGCCAGGATAACGAGCGGTTGCTGATCCAGCTTGATGAAGCTGGTATTATGGCCGCTGCCGGTTCGGCCTGTAGTGCCAGCGACGAAGAATCTTCGCACGTGCTGCGTGCTATCGGCCTCAATGACGACCAAGCCCGGTCTTCACTGCGTTTCACGCTGGGGCGCGATACTACCAAGGATATGATTGAACGGACAGTCCAAACCTTGGCCCGGCTGATCGCTCGTTAACAGCGGTGTCGCTATTTTTTTATCGCTGTTTTTGCGGTATACTGAGCCCTGAAGCTCTAGCGGTTTGCAAAACCCTAAGCCGACAGGATGATAATCAAACTATGATGGTGGGTACCTAAGCCGTGACAATCTGGTGGTTAGTAGTGATATTAGGTGCGCTGGGTGGTGTCGGCATAGCCTTTATTTGGTTGGCCGTGCGACTTGGCCGGGTAAATAATAAGGCGGTAAGTAAGCAGCCTGATTCAATTGAGGACGCTGCCGATGAAGACGTCGAGCACGTTTTCAACAAGGAATTCCGTGAAGAGCTACGTAACCGTGGCCGATTGCACTTTGAGAAAATCATTGGCGAAAACGCTATGTTCTTGCAACAGGACTTGCGCTTAACAACCTCCCAGCTCAATGAGTACATGAAAACCGAGATTACTCGGAAGCTGAAGGAAGAGTTCGACAAATACGAGCAGTCCATCATGGACGCCAAGCAGCTGGCCATCGATTCTATCCAGAAGACCAATACGGCTATTGACGAAGAGCGCCGTGTCCTAGGCCAGCAAGTCCAGCAAGAAATCGCCGCCGAGAAGCAAGTGCGGCTAGAACGCTTCGAAGCCAACATGGCTGACATCATTAACCACTACGTATTGGCGGCTATTGGTAACCAAATTGACCTGAATGACCAATTGGAATATATCCTGGCTGACCTAGAAGCCAATAAGCAGGCCATCATCGAGGATATTCAACATGGCGCGTGAAGCCGCCAAGCGAATACAGGGCTTGCCAGTATTGGTCACCAGTCCGCTTGATGTTGCCCGGTTGGTTCGCGAGCTGGAAGCTATAGACGAAGCGCTGTTACAGTTGGGCCTGCGTCAACCTGGCGCCGAGGTCAAAATGCCTAAGACGAGCCGTTTGATGGATCAGGTCATCTTGCTCAACGAATTGAATTTGCTGTATCCGGAGGATCGCCTGTTGCTGCAGCAATTCTTGCGGGCGGTCAAAGAGCGGGCGCCCGTCGTGCATATGAGCTTCAACGCTGACCCGCCAGTAGCTTTCATGGAGAAGTTGGTCGCTTGGTTACGCCGTGAAATCAATCCCTTAGTGTTAGTAACCGTAGGGTTGCAGCCAAATATGGGGGCAGGATGTATGTTGCGGACCACCAATCGTCAGTTCGACTTCTCACTGCGCCAAACTTTTCTCAAGAACCGGGAATTACTGATTAGTAAACTGATGTCTGAGGAGCAGGCCGCGTGAACAGTAATAACCAGCATTTCCGAAAAATGGTCGAAGCCGGACATCCGATTGGCGAAGTCATTGCCGTTGATAAATTCTTGATACGAGTGCGCGGTCTACAGCCTTGCGCTATACGCTCGTTGGTGATGTTTGAAGATGGAAGCAAGGGTTTCGTTCACGAAATCCAGCCTGACCAAGTCATGATCTTGCACCTTGGCTCAGAAGGCCTGCAAACCGGCGCGCGGGTTGTCGTGCAGCATCAGGAACTGGTTTGCAAGGTCGGCAAAGATTTTATTGGCCGGGTAGTGTCAGTCACTGGCGACCCTTTGGATGGCAAGGGTCCTATAGCGGCGGATGGCGTCTGGCCTGTTTATAACGACGCTCCGGCGCTATTCGAACGCCGTCTTTTGGAGGACCAGTTGGAAAGTGGTGTTACTGCCATTGATGCTTTGTTCCCGATTGTGCGCGGCCAACGTATGGCCCTACTTGGTGATAGCAAATCGGGCAAAAGCACCTTGGTAACACAACTTACTATCAATCAGAAGAATACTGACCAAATCGTCGTCTACTGCTTGATCGCCAAACGGCGCACTGACGTCGATACCTTATTGACCCGCCTCAAGGAAAACGGCGGTTTAGAAAAAGCTATCATAGTCGTGTCAACGATGTTTGAATCACTAATTATGAGTTACATCGCGCCATATGTCGCCTGCGCAATGGCCGAATATCTGTGGCGTCAGTGTGACCAGGATACCATTATCATCTACGATGACTTGACCAGTCATGCGCATGTCTATCGTGAGGTGGCTTTGCTCTCAGGGGTGAGCCCGGGCCGTGACTCTTACCCGGGCGATATGTTCTATGCTCACTCTAGCTTATTGGAGCGGGCTGGCCGGTTGGACCGTAGCGGTAAATCCTTGACCTGCGTGCCGGTTGTGCACGCTGCCAATGGCGACATTACCGCCTACCTACCAACAAACATCATGTCAATCACCGATGGCCAGTGGATTCTGGATATGGATACCTTCCGGGCGGGCATTCGGCCACCAGTTAGTATGGGTCTGAGCGTGACTCGTGCTGGTGGCGCGGGGCACAACAAGCGCCAAAAGGATCTGGCCGCTAAGACGCTCAAGATTTTGGCCGACTATCGCCAGGCTGAGGAGTTCTCGCACTTCGGCTCGGAGTTGGCCTTGGAGGCTAAACGGGCATTGACGACTGGGCAGCGGATTTTTCATGTCTTAACCCAGAGTCCGTCAGAGACTTTTTCGCTCATGAGCCAGCAGCTTATGCTCGACCTGGTGCTCAACATGCAGGACGGCGAGGATCTGGACATAGGCACCCTGAAACTTAATGTTAATGAATTTGCTGGCAAGATAACCAAAGACGAGGACTACGAGCAGGTACGCGCGCAACTTAAGGCCAAGTGCTCGATAGAACTCAAAGGCGTACCGTCGCAGCCGCCGGCTACCAATGCCACCCCGCCAGCCGCAACGGGAACGCCGGCCAATCAGGCTTCTGTGCCGCCTACATCCAAAGACAAGAAGCAACGCAAAGAACACATGGAGGCTAAACCGTGAAGCGTCCTAACGAAATCGCCCGCGAAGAAGTCTCCATGGCTACGCTGACAGAGCTGACCAGTATTTTTGAAGGTATTGCCAGCATGCACATCGCGCAGATTAAGAACCAGGTCTTGCAGTCTACTGATTTCTTCAACACATTGTGGGGAATTTATTCACAACTGCGAGTCAAAAATGACTTTAGCTTCGGCCGAGAGGAAAAACGGGGAACCATCGAAAAGGAATTATGCATTATCATTACTGCCGAAGGTGGTTTCAGCGGTGACATTGACCAAAAGTTGATAGAGCTGATGCTTCGGACCTATGATGAGAGCAAGGACGAAGTTATCGTCATTGGCCACCACGGTGCCATGCAGCTGGCTCAGCGTGGCATCAGTTATAAGCAGTACTTCAAGATGCCCCAGAAAGACCAAAATATCAACGTCACGCCAATCATCAGGGAGATACAACAATACCGTTCGACCAAAATATACTACCAGGAATACGTGTCGCTGATGGTTCAGGACGCTAAACGCATCGAGCTTTCTAACGCTATTAGCCAACGCGGTAGCGAAAGCGAGAACCCTGATGAGGTTATCAGCGAGGCAACCTACATCTTTGAGCCAAGCACCTACGCCGTTGTCGCCCATCTGGAACGCTCCATGATGTATATTGCTGTCAGCCAACTGATCCTAGAATCCAAACTAGCTCAATATGCTTCGCGCTTCCGGGCGATGAGTGTTTCGCACGACCGGGCTGACGAGTCCAAGAACGAATTACACTTGGAGTATAACCGGGCCCGTCGCCGTGTCAAAGACGAACGGCTCAAAGAGATCGTCAATAGTCTCAAGAAGAGCAAGGCAGGGACTCGGCGATGAGCAGGGAAGAAAGAGTACTATTGTTGATGCCGCGTTCCAGAGGAGTTTCCTGATGGCTGGTACCATCATAGCCATCAAAGAACTGGTCATACGGGCCCAGTTCGATGATGATCCGCCTGACTTGAACGAATTGGTGCTAATCCAAAACGGCTATGGCACCCAGCTGCTGGTTGACCACTTGGAGTCAAGTGGTATAGCCTACTGCCTCAACGTGCGCAACGACCTTAGAATAACGAAGGGCATGGCGGTAGAGCGGACACACAAAGGCATAGAAATCCCCATCGGTGACATAACAATTGGCCGGGTCCTGAATGCGCTTGGCGATCCCCTAGACGGCTTGGCGCCCATTACTGGTGATACGGTGGCGCGTAAAGACATATTAAAGTTGCCGCCGCGCACCAGTGACTTCTCGATGGCCGCGCCGGAGATTCTCGAAACCGGTGTCAAGGTGATTGATTTCTTTACCCCTTTCGTCAAAGGCCGCAAGATCGGTATTATCGGTGGTGCCGGCGTCGGCAAAACGGTACTGACCATGGAGCTAATTAACAATATTGCCCGCTCTGGCGGAGGGCTGTCATTCTTCTCGGGTATTGGCGAACGTATCCGTGAGGGTCATGAGCTGTTTATGACGCTTAAAGAGAACGATTTACTAAAGAACACCTGCATGTTCTTCGCCCAGATGAACGAGAATCCGGTGCAGCGTTCCCTGGTTGGCATTTCGGCGACAGCGGGCGCCGAGTACTTCCGTGACGAGCAGCACAAGGATATTCTATTCTTTGCCGATAACATGTTTCGGTACGTCCAGGCCCGTAACGAATTGACTACTATTCTTGACTTGGTACCAAGCGAGGGTGGTTATGAGCCGACGATCTTCTCGGATGTCAAAGTCCTGCAGGACCGTCTTAGCTCTAACGAAAACGGCTCCATCACCTCGGTCCAAACCATCTACGTACCAGCCGATGACATCAGCGACCCGGCCGTACAGCTGATCCAGCACGAAATGGACTCTATCATTGTGCTGTCACGCAAGGTCGCCGAGCAAGGTCTTCGTCCGGCTGTTGATCTCAACTTGACCAACTCGTCACTGCTGATACCGGAGATAGTCGGCGAGCGTCACTACGCCCTGACTATCCAAGTGCAGGCTCTGTTGCAGAAGTACGAATCCCTCAAAGGTATTATTGCCATCATTGGCGAAAATGAGTTAAGCGCTGCCGACCGGGCGGATTACGCCAAAGCTAAGAAGCTTATCGACAACTTCGCTCAGAATATGAATGTTATGACCAAGCATAATGGCATCCCCGGTGATTTCTTCACTCGCGAAGAAACGCTGAGAAGCATTGAGGAAATAATCATATGATTGTAATTCGTACGAAGGACGCCCTGCGATGAGCTCCACGCTTGACGACCAAAAGGCTCTCGGTACACCGACAGCACCCGCAACCAAATCCGACAAGGAAGAACAGCGGGCAGCCGAAGACTTCGGCAAGGACCAAGCAACCAGCCAGCCTCGGATGAAGGTCAAAGTCCACTCGCCTTTCCGGGAATATTATAATGGCCAAGCCTTTAGTGTTAGCGCCGAGAACGACACTGGTCCATTCGATATCTTGCCGCGGCACCACAATTTTATTTCCCTGCTCAGCCCCTGCGACCTAATTATCCGCACCGTCGGCAAAGGAGAGCAGCGAATCCGTATTGCCGGCGGCATCATGCACGTCAAAGCCGACGAACTCATCGTCTTCCTCGATGTCTAATTGAAGGCGAGGATCCTCAATCACTGTGCTCGCTAAATTAGGTATCGATAGCAAATCAATCTTTTGATAACCTCTAATAACACCTTAAGTATAAAAATTTGTTAAACTAGATAAGTTATGGCAAAAAGAGTGTATGTCGGCATGTCCGGCGGTGTTGACTCGTCGGTAACGGCGGCGCTGCTCAAGGAGCAGGGCTATAACGTCACGGGCGTGTACATGAAGAACTGGAGTCAGGATTTGCCGGGCTTCATTTGCCCATGGAAAGAAGATTACCAGGACGCTAAACGCGTAGCCGTACAGCTCGGCATTGATTTCAAGCTCTACGACTTCGAGACCGAGTATCGTCAAAAGGTCGTCGACTATATGGTGGCCGAATACCAGGCTGGACAAACGCCAAACCCGGATATTATGTGTAACCAAGAAGTGAAGTTTAAACTATTCTTGGAAACAGCGCTGGAAGACGGCGCTGACCTGATCGCCACCGGTCACTATGCCCGGATTAAAGACGGACAACTCTTCACCGGCCTTGACCACACCAAAGACCAATCGTACTTCTTATACCGGGTCGCCGAGCAAGCACTTAAGTGTAGCCTGATGCCTATTGGTGAACTGCGCAAAACCGAAGTGCGAAAAATTGCTGCCAAACTAGGCCTGGCGACGGCTAACAAGAAAGACAGCCAAGGTATTTGTTTCGTCGGCAAAGTCGGCATTAAGGAGTTCCTACTCGCCGAACTCGGCCCTCAGCAACCTGGCCCGATTATCGATCAAAACGGCAAAGAAATTGGCGAGCACGACGGGGCACTCTTCTATACTATTGGCCAACGCCACGGCCTAAATATCGGCGGTGGCCTGCCATATTACGTTGCCAAAAAAGACATGGCTACTAACACGGTGTACGTGACAACCAACCTTGACGATACTAATCTTTGGGCCCGGCAGATCACGCTTGAGGATATCCACTGGATTAATCAAAAGCCAGCGGCCGATAAGCAATACCAAGCCCGCCTGCGTTACCGCGGCCCGCTTGTTCCGGCCAAGCTTCATGACAACGAACTTACCCTAGCTGAGCCCCAACGCGGCTTAGCCGCCGGTCAATCAGCTGTCCTTTATGATAGTGAGCAGTGCCTCGGCGGCGGCATTATCACCTAATCACAAGCGGCGTATAACCTGGCCGCCTACCTCCGCTGCCGTGACCGATGAGCGCTCTTTTGGATGTTGGTAAGGAATTGGCGCTGGAGGTTGTGGCACGGGCAGAAACGGCCTCAAGGTTTATCCGTTCATGTATGGCCTCAAGTAGTGCCGGCCGCTTTCTTAGGCTTTCGTCGGAGCCGTTATCTAACCATGCTTCCCGATAGGCTGCATTGCTATAGCAATACGCAGCAACTCAGCATCTTGCGTGATACCGCACATCGCGCCTAGGTTCATGAGATCCTCTCTGTCTCTGCCATATAGCGCTTGCTCAGCCCCTGACATCTTGTCTAAGTTTCTACGCCCGTCATAAATCTCTTGGCGGTCTCTATGCTCTTGAGCCAGCTGCTCCATACGGGTATCGTAAGCTTCCCGCCTTGCTTCTAAAGCTTCAGGAGGAATCTCCCTATGAACGGTCGTATATGGGACGGTAGAAGCTACGACTTGATGAACCCTGCTTTCTACGAGTCGTGTTCCGACCAGGAAGAGTACCCGGCCGCCTATTGCGAAATCTGCTGCCGTACGCTCGTTGGCCAGCGGGGGGGGGGTGACTTTATATTCTTGACGTACAAATTGTGATACAAAATTCTCAAACCGCTCCGCACTGGGCAGAAGTGGGTCAGACATTGGCTCGAACACTTCGCCCAATGTATGATCCACTGTCTCCGATAGATAGACGAGGAAGTTGGGCTCTTCTGATGGGTCATACGTTTCGCCCGCGATAAACAAACCGTCTTCGGCCGCGGCCATAAGAGTACGTTTATCTTCTTTTTTGTTCCGGTAAGCGTACACTCGAAGTGCCAATACCCAGTGGTACTCATCAATAAATCTTTGTTGCTCAACGGGATCATCACTCCGCATAGCTTCACTCAAAAACCCATTAGGGTGGTGACCGTTCGGCGAATAACCTGCTCTGATATCACGGATACGTTCGGCCAGCGAATCATCGAACGCGGCTAAATTACGGATGATTTCTGGCAAAGCTTCGCGACATCCTAGTTCTTCCATTTGGTCAACTTGTAGCGTCTCTCTCATAAAAATCTCTTTAGCGTGACTGTAATACAATCTTCGCTAGCTTGCAAGACTTTAAATAACAACATTCAGGGCTTGTATAGTTATGCCTAACTACCCAAGCTCTGGCCGCTGGATGTAGCTACCTGTCACTATTTTTAAGAAAATAGTCTACCGCTTAGCGGAATATATTTCTCTGGCGGCGCATTGTCGGCCAGCCGCGAGGCTATCTCGGCCGAGTCTGCTAGTACAGCCCAAGCGCTGCTGCCGTAGCAAGTGCGAGGGTCCCCCATCAATAGTTCCCATGGCAACTCGGTCAAGCTGACGAAGTCAGGTATGCACCGTTCGTCTCTTTCGGCTCCTCGTAATTCGTCGCGCCAGCATTCATAGCTTGTCATGTTGAGCTCGGCAAGCCTTTGGCTGTACTCTGCCTGGGGCATGACGAGTGCTACGTAGCGGTTACTATCGGTATCCAAATCAGCGAAATAATCGATACGGACCGTGTAGCCTAAGTCCTCCAAGCTTTGTATAAAGGTTTGATGTAGGTCTAGCTCAAAGGCATTTTCTGGGCCACTCATTTAAGTAAACTATAGTACAAGCCGCTCTTTTGTCAATCACGGGCCTTTACGGTAGACTATTAGATGATGACAGCGCAGGAAATTCGCACGGCATACTTGGAGTTTTTCCAAGCAAAAGGCCACACGGTCATTCCGCGGGCCCAACTGGTGCCGTATAACGACCCGACAACACTATTCACTGGCTCCGGTATGCAGCCGATGATCCCGTACCTACTGGGCGAAAAACACCCGGAAGGCAAACGATTGGCCAATAGCCAAGTTTGTTTGCGTTCCCAAGATATTGATGAAGTAGGTGATGACAAGCATACGACCTTGTTTGAGATGCTTGGTAACTGGAGCCTCGGCGACTACTTTAAGACAGAGCAAATAGCCTGGATAGCTGAGTTCCTGTTCGATGTAGTCGGCCTGGACCCAAACAAGATGTATATTTCTTGCTATATAGGTAATGAGAAGTATGGTATTCCGCGGGATAATGAGGCTATTGAGCTGTGGCAAAAAGAATTTGAAAAACGACATGTTCCCGCCAAAGTGGTCGAACTCGGCTCTGCCAAAAACGGTGACCGACTCGGCATGCAGGGTGGCCGGATATTTCTCTATGATGGCAAAGAAAACTGGTGGAGCCGTAACGGCGACGAAGACGGCACGCTGGTTGGTGATCCCTGCGGACCCGATTCGGAAATGTTCTATGATTTCGGCGAAGCGTTCCATGACGAGCAGAAATGGGGGAAGCCTCATCCAGCCAGTGATTCACCGCGCTTCTTCGAAATAGGTAACAATGTCTTTATGGGCTACAAAAAAGTAGCCGAGGGCGTCTTTGAACCCCTAGCAGCGCCGAATATTGATCACGGTTCCGGGCTGGAACGCATTGCCGCGGCAAGCCTGGGGAATCCAGACGTTTTTCAGATTAGCTTGCTCAGGCCGATTATCGACAAGCTCGAACAGCTCTCTGGCAAGAAGTATGAAAGTCATACGGAAAGCATGCGCGTCATCACCGACCATTTGCGTGGTGCGACGTTCTTGGCGGTCGATGGTATTACACCCAGTAACAAAGAGCAGGGGTATGTCATGCGCCGCCTGGTCCGGCGGGCCATTCGCCATGCTTTCGACCTCGGTATCGAACAAAACTTCTTAGAACAAATCGTGCCAGTCATCGCTGACTTATACAAAGATGACTTCCCGGAAGTTGCCGCCAACCGTGACAAAGTCATCGAGGTGTTGGTTAAAGAAGAAAAAGTCTTCCGCCAAACACTGCGCAAAGGCTTGCAAGAGTTTAACAAACTCTTTAGGGAAAAGAGCCTCATGAAACCTCTAGAAGGGAAAAAAATTAACTATGAAGATACTAGCCTGACAGGCGACATTGTGTTCAGGCTTTATGATACGTATGGTTTTCCAGTTGAATTGACGCTTGAAGAAGCGTTTAAGTTAGGGTGGGAAGAAGCTGATAGCTTACGGGAACAATTTGATACGAGAATGCAGGAGCAAAGGCAGCGGTCACAAACTGCGAGCAAAGGTGTGTTTAAAGGTGGGCTTGGCGGCCACACTATGCAGCACAAAAAGTACCACACGGCGACACATCTTATGTATCAGGCACTGCGCGATGTGCTAGGTGATCATGTAGTTCAACGCGGTTCCAATATTACCGAGGAGCGCTTGCGTTTTGACTTTAGCCATCCCGAAAAAATGACGCCGGAACAGATCAAGCAAGTTGAAGACATTGTAAATGAGCAGATCACTAAAGACTTAAAAGTATCATTTGAAGAGTATCCAACCAAAGTAGCGATTGAAGAAAAAGGTGCGTTGGGCCAGTTCGGCGACCGCTACGGCGACACCGTCAAAGTT
>DATHNF010000022.1:0-15463 GCA_035486285.1 Verrucomicrobiia bacterium
AGCCCGCGTCAACTGGCCGCTCCCACAACCCAGTTCGAGTACCTTATCGCCACTCTTGAGCCCCGCTATTTCACAGGCATAATCAATAAGCGTATCTGGGTAGCCAGGACGATGGCGGTCGTAATCAGTCGCTATTTCGTCAAATACTTTTCCAAAGTGTCGCGTTGACGCGGACGTCATTTTTGGCATTTTATTCTTCAGCTCCTACTTGTACTTATTTAACCATGGCTTCAATAGTCCACTAAGTATTAAGTAAGCAATTACTAACGATTTCAGTTCTAACTTTGTTGACCAAGGCCCGTTAGTACTTTAATCTCCGTTAATTACTATTTGGCACTGAGGCTATCAGAACTTTTGGGGATGTGGCGATGTATAGAGCCCGACACTTTGAGGGTCGATCTACTTGTCTTGTTTTTCGGCTTCGTGCTTTTCGTGCCATTCTCTGACTTTAGCTAAATCCTTGTTTTTTGCCTTATCAACCAACTTATCAATGATTTCTCGGCTTTTTGCTTCATCGATGCCCTTATCATCAAGAACAAGGCGTAGTTTCACAAGCCCAAAGGAAACCTTTTTAACGCTCCACAATAGTCGGTCATCGATGCTGTTCTCATCAATTCCTAGCTCTTTGAGTTTTGCAGTCAACTTTTCTTTTTTTTCTTCACTCATTTCTTTATGATCATGCATAATCTCTCCTCCGTTAATTTATATCAGTAATGCAAATACTTCCATCTACTGTGAATATCATACGCCTTGTTGCTTATGGTCCTTGAGGGATATCTTACAGACGGCTTATATAACAAGTGTAAAAGCTAGACTGTACCTTTATGGTGAACACTTGTCGACTACGCGGGGTAATCGCTAACACATTTACATGAGCTACTCTTAAGCAAGCTATGCGCAGTTAGCTATCCGGGAGTTTCCTCAGGCACTGCCTGTCTGGCACGTTCACTATTTGCATAGAAGCTATATTGAGGGATAACACCTCCAGCTTTTGCCGTCGCTCTGAAGAAATACTCAGTACGAAGCTCAGCAGGATCTGCCCCAGTCGCACTTAGACTTTTGGCAAACGCATCGGCTTCTGCGCCGGCTCTTCCGACATCGTCCCAAGAGCCCGCACCAATAACCATAGGAATAATCGTACCGTCAGGACCGGGCAAACCACTAATGATTTCAACCTCACAATCCTGAGTAGGCCTTTTGCTGCCTGGTCCGAACTCACTCATTAGCCAATTATAGCAAGGGCTTAGAAACTTAACACTGATTGCAATAGCCAGTCACGCCAAGTCACCCTGTTAATTTTGTTAGGCTATGAGTGATATTAGAAGTTCTGGAGACTTGTCGGTTACTTTGGTGACTGCCGGAGACCGAGGATGTTGCCGCTGGCGTCTTTGACTTGGGCGACGAGTAGGCCGTTGGCGACGTCTTTGGGCTCTTGATGCGTTGTCGCGCCGGCGTCCACTAAGTCCTGTAGGTAGCCTTTGATATCATCAACCTCAATATAACTGATTACTGCTTCTTGGCCGCCCGGGACTAGACCAACTTCTAGGTTACTGAGCTTATAGCCGACATAATATGGCGCATCCGCATAGGGTTCAACTCCTAAATATTTGCCATACAGAGTTTTGGCCGCTGCCAGATCCTTTACCGGATAGACGATAAGTTTTATATCTTGAGCCATTACGAGTCCTCCTCTTGAAGTTATTACTAATTGCCTCCATGGGCACGTTACTTGATATGCATGTAAGCGTCAATATGATATCCAACATGGGGCTAAGTAGCGTACTATAATTACGTATAGTAATAGCAGCGAAGGAGGGACTCATGAGTGATATAAACCCAGTAGTGCATTTCGAAATGGGGTATAAAGACCGCTTGCGAATGGTCAAATTTTATGAGACAGTCTTCGGCTGGAAAACGCAGCAAATGGGTGCCGAAATGGGCAATTACGTGATCGCCCAAACTGCTGAAACCGACGAAAACGGTATGGTTCAAACAAAAGGTGCAATTAACGGCGGCTTTTATCAAAAAACCGATAGCCCGCTCAGCCAAGCCCCATCAGTAGTTGTTTCGGTCCAAGACATCCAGATTGCCATAAAAGCCGTTGAAGCTGCCGGCGGCAAGATTCTCGGATCAATGAACGAAAAGGGCGAGCAGACCCTCAAGCCCCAGATGATCCCTGGAGTTGGCTTGTGGATTTCTGCCATGGACACAGAGAATAATCGCTTTTCCATTCTGCAAGCTAAGACCTAATTAAGCGCTCGGTGGCATACCCTTAAAGTACCCTTATTTGCTATGATTAGGGTAAATGAAAAAACTAAGGGTGGCGATAATCGGCGCTGGACCTTCGGGCTTCAGCGTTGCTGAGGTATTGAGAAGTGAGCGTTATGCGGACTACTTCGACGTGGTTATGTATGAAAGGAATGGCTACGTAGGTGGTAAGTGCTGCACGGTATTTGACGATGGATCAATATGCAACGATAAGCCTGGCGGCTATGAGATGGGAGCGGCGTTACTGTCAAAACATACTCCTAGCTATAAAGATTTAAAAGATATTATCGAAAAGTACGACGTTAAAACAACACCCTTTCGTGAAGCAAATAGGACAGTCTTCAGTTACGTAAAACGCGGTAAGCACGCTAGTATGAAGTATCTCAGCTGGGCGTATCTACGAAGAAGTCCGCCGACATTTCTTCACGCTCTGAAAGGCTATGATGAGTATGCTCTTGATTATCTAAAATACGCCGGCAGTCTACACGCAGGCTACACGAATCGGCCGCCAGTGCTTAGCAAGCGCTTATCGCGCCTGTACACCAAGGAGGTATCTGAACGTCTAGCAGGCATCATGCAGGGTTTCGGTTATGCCGATATGGAGGACAGGCATCTAACCCCAGCTTTGCTTTATTATCATCAATACATTGAGCCCGGTGTTTTTGAGTATCCTATCTACAAGCTAGATAACGGCATGCAGGGTATTTGGGCCAAAATTGCAGCTACCTACCCTACGGGCACTATCCGTCTTAATCAAGAAGTTACTCGTATTAATCGGATGTCCAATGCTATTTCTGTCACAACTCCTGACGGAACAGAGATATATGATTATGTCGTTATAGCGACGCCTCTCAAGCCCGCCCTACAATACCTAGACCTAGACCATGAACAAAAACAATTTCTCAGTCGGATGCAGCATAATCATTACGTATCGGTGCTTTGCCGCGCATCCGGCCTAGAGGCCAATGGCACTTTTAATATAGAAGCCTGCTATAGCAAGAAGAGACTCGGTCGGGTTGTCTTTGGCTATAAGCGTTATCCAGACTCCGACTACATAACAGCTTATCTGTACGTGAAAAAGGGTGGCCGATCTGATGACAAATCAATTGTTAAGGTTGTTGCGAAGAGTTTGCATGCCGACATGGGAGCCGAACTCGTAGATTCTCAGCATGCCAAAGTCTTTCACTGGCAGGATTACTTTGGGCATCTTAGGCCAAAAGATATTCGGGCTGGTTGGTACGATGACTTCGAGCGTTATTTTCAAGGTAAAGACAGGACCTTGTTTGTCAGTAGCGGACTACACATGGAAACCGTTGGCGCATCCGTACAATTCGGGACTCAAGAGGCTAAGAAGTACGCCAAAATTTGGGCTAGGCTTTAATATCCTTATGCGTCATTGATAGATACACTACGAAGACTACAATCAGGGCACTTAGCATAAGACTGACATGGCCATCGCCCCAGCCAAGACCGCCAACGCTATGCGGTTTGCCCATCCAGTCAGCAAACGAAGCGCCGAGTGGCCGGGTCAGGACATAGGCGAACCAGAAGGCGAAAATCTCATTCAGCCCCAATAGCCAATAGCCCAGAGCCGGTATTACAATCAGCCCCGCAAACAGCAGGCCGGACGAAAAGTAACCGAGCCCCAGCGTCGTCGCCGTCATATCCCCAGCCGCCGTACCCAACGCGAAAGTAGCCAGCACCGTAGCCCAATAAAATAGCTCGCGGCGACGGGTGTTGATACTATGAATCGACAGCGTTTTCTCATACTTGCACCACGTTATGAACACCCCCGCTAGGACTACCGCGAAAAATAATGTTGTCGCGATATAGGGTACACCGAACTGTATATGCAAGACGTCGGCCGCCATTGTGCCAAACACCGCGACCATAGCGACCGCCAACCAGTAGACACTGGCAATATATTTACGCACCCAGAACTGCAACAACAGCGCGCCCGCTAGCGCAACACCCCCTAGAATGACAGCGATATAGGGGTTGATCCTAAAAACTAGAAAATCCGATGTCGCCTCACCCATCGCCGTCGTTAGCAGCTTAACAATCCAGAAGAAGACAGTAATCTCTGGAACTTTTCGTAATGCCTGCCGCGCGTGGCGGCCGGGTTGAGCAAAACTTGCTCGGTATTGTGATGTAGATTCGCTCATATGCAGGCTCTATTATAGCTAATAATGCGTCCCTGTATGGAAATCAAAATCAAAACAGTAAGCTCAGTAATCAGCCAAAACGCTTATGGTATAGTCAAGACATGCACTATCTTGGATTACGTCATAAGTATGAACGCCGGCAAGGGCTGAAAAAGCAGCGAAAGTCACCATACATCGTTTTCCTCGACAAGCTCACCTTTATCGTGGGAGTGATCGGCCCCTTCACCGTATTGCCGCAAATTTATAGCATCTTCACGACACATTCCGCTAACGGCGTCTCGCTAGCCACGTGGTCACTGATATTTATCGTGACCTTCCCTTGGATTTTGTACGGCGTCGCCCACAAGGAAAAGAGCATTATCGTGAGCTTTACCTTGTGGGAAGTGGTCAACTTGACGGTAGTCATTGGCGTGCTTTTGTACGGTTAAAGGTGCGTCTCGTTAGTACCGTGCTTAGAGCGTGTAGCGATCGCCTCCTTGCGGTCGCCCACTGTCTGATGTATCATAGTCAACATAAAGCATAAGCATTAAGGAACTGACCATGGCCAAAACCAGCAAACGTAAAATTATTGATAAAGTCTTAATCTCGTTTGGGGTCATTGTGGCTGCCGCGCTTATAGCCATCGGCGGCTTGACCTGGTGGGCCTACTCCTTCACTTCGAGTAATGTTCACACCGAGCTAGCGGCCCAAAAGATTTACTTCCCGCCCCTTGGCAGCCCCGCGCTGGCTAGCCCGCAGATCGGGCCCTACCTTAACCAGTATGCTGGCAAGCAATTACTGACCGGGCCCGAGGCAAAGGCCTACGCCAATCACTTTATTGCCGTCCACCTTTCCGAAGTAGCTGGTGGGCAAACCTACGCTCAAGTCAGTGCCGCTTCGCTAGCTGACCCAGGTAATACCCAGCTCAAACAAGAAGCGCAAACGCTCTTCCAAGGAGAAACCTTACGTGGCCTATTACTGGGTGATGCTTACGCCTTTGCGACTGTCGGTCATATTGCCGAAATTGCCGCCATTGTCTGTTTCGCCACTGGCGGCATTATGGCGCTGCTAGTACTGCTTGGTCTCTGGCACGTATCGACGCTATAAAGACCACGGGGGCCGAAGACCGCTCACGCCTTTTACCGCCTGTCATACTTTGCTAGCCGTGCTGGATAGTAAGTTTATCCCTTCAGACCTGCTACTCAACAGCATAATTTGCTAGTTTAATTTCTTCCTTGTGATATATTACTCATAATGAGTCATCTTGAAGCTATAGGTGCAGCAAGCAGACCAACTGGGGTCGTCGACCAAGAAGAAGGCGTACCTCTCTTCCAGGATGAGGGTGTAGCTTTTTTCGTGCCATATGGCGAAGAAGGCTACAATATTAGGTTGAGCCACCAGGAGATGGACAAGCTATTGCAAGCGGGCTTCCAGAAAATATTAGGCAACCAGGCTCTATCAGGATTTGACCACATCGTCGATCTGTTACCTGACCTCCCCCTGTACATAGGAGCTCGCTCTATCAACACTCAAGCCACCGCGTACGGCCGCCACACCGTTGATATGGGGGTCAGCGTGGTTACCAAAGTCATGTGTATGAGCACCGCGGCATTTTGCTTGCTCATCGAACAGATAGTATCCTAGATGGAGCATGGTCATTCACTGAATACCAAATACAGCCTCCGCTAAAGGATCGCTAACAGTGTTGGCAGTTTATAACCAGCCGAGGCAGCACATAAACTAATCGGTGGGCTTGAGGAGTAATAATGACCGAGCAACTGAGAGAAGAGCTACTTCCACCGAGCGATACGCGTGAGAGAGTCATGGAGACGGCGTCGTATTTAGCCCGCGCAGCCCTTGAAATGCAAAGCTGGAGCGGCAGCTTGGACTGGTCGAGACGCCTTGTCCACGATAATGCCTTAACCAGTCCTGAGCTTATACGTAGTTTTTCCAGGGTGCGGCGTGTTGACTTTCTTCCCGATCATCAAAAGCCCGATGAAGGCTACGATCGGCCCATCCCGGTAAGCCACGGCCAGACTAATTCTCAGCCTTCGTTAGTGGCTGGGATGCTCGAGTTACTGAAACCACGGAGAGGCCATGCTATTCTGGATGGTCGGCGCTGGTTCGGGCTGGACAACTGCTCTGCTGGCCTCAGTTGCCGGCAGCAAGGGCCGGGTAATCGGCACCGAGCGGGTGCCGGAGCTTGTAGAGTTTGCCAGAGGCAACCTGGCAAAGTATGACTTCCCATCAGCTAAGATTGAATATACTGACACCGGATTAGGCATGCCCAGCCAAGGCCCGTACAACAGAATCCTGGTCTCGGCCCACATGATAGAAGACTGGGTCCCCGAGCTAACCTCGCAGTTAAGTCCTCGTGGCGGCATTATGGTAGCGCCCATAGCCACTAAGGCCAACCACGGCAGCAGTGACTATAATCAAAGTATCGCCATCATTACCAGAAATGGAGCGGACTTTGTCACCCGCACAGCCATGGAGGGCGTAGCATTCGTGCCCTTAATCCACGGTGACGCTGTCATAGACTAGCCTTTAAAAAACTTTTGAGCCTGCGTCCGATATTACTATACGTAGCCCTTACTACGCTACAATTGATGTAACATTATGGGCAACGAATCGTTAGATAACAAAGAGATGCTAGAATCAGCCGACAGTTTTGAAGATGCCTATAAATCTCATGCTCAGCCTATCTATAGGTTTTTGTTTTGGCGCACTAAAGACACTCAGCTATCGGAGGATTTAACAAGTAGCACTTTCGAAAAAGCGTGGGTCGCAAGGAAAAGCTTCCGAGGAGGATCAGAGCAGGCCTGGCTGTACCGAATTGCGCGCAATGTACTGATTGACCATTGGCGAAAAAAGAAAGAACTATTTGTCGAGGATACCGATAGCCTGCAGGAAGATATTCAACCAAGCGCGGGTGAGCTGTTAGACAAAGAGCTGCAACTGCAAGATCTGCGGAAAGCCTTGGATACTTTACCAGACGCTATGCGCTCAGTCATAAAACTACGTTTCGTCGAAGGTATGTCATGCAAACAAGTGGCAAAGAATTTAAGCCTGAGTGAGAGTAATGTGCGCGTTATGCAATATCGCGCGCTCAAGAAATTGAAAGAATATTTGCAATGAAGAGTCAACGGTCCAACAATTTAAGCGAGGAACTCAAGTTGGCTGGAGCATCTGATACAGAGGCTCATGAACTAGTAGCAGTTGCGAGTAGTCTTAAACACCTCAAAGACTCAAGGAGTTCGGCCGCCAAGTCCATGAGACATGGTCAACTACAAAGTAAATTGAGGGCTTTTATTCCTATTGGTTTAACATCATTGGGCGGCTTAGCCCTTGGAATGGCCGTGGTTATCTTCTCGCAAACAGTTCTACCGGGTAGTTTGTTATACCCCGTCCAAAAGCTCTCTGACAATGTCGCTATGTCAGCAAATCCAGACTATAGGGGAACTGTGATGATGAAACGAGCCCAAGAGGTGAAGCAACTTATAGCCGCGCATGCTAGCCCCAACCTGGTGCTGGCTACGCTTGCCGATTATCGGAGGGAAGCAGCGGCCTACAAGTCAGCCCCCGCGAACTACGCAGTGTTTGAGTATTGCAAAACTAATTTGCAGCAAGCAGCTGCCACAGCTCCAAGCTCCGAGCGGCAAGCTATCAATAAGACTGTTTCCTCTTTACATGACGCCTAAATAAAACCGCTCATGTAACAAAACTGGCATGACTTCGTTATATACCGTGGAAGATAAGGATGCCCGGTCTATTATCTTTGGCATACGTCATCAACGCCGATCGCTATACAAAATTTAAGAAAGGAGTGTTAGGTGAAAAAGAACACAACAATACTAATGGGCCTAGTCATAGTACTTATAGTGATAGTTGGAGGTTATGTCATCTTCCATAAATCATCCAAATCTACGGCCAGCACTAGCTCCTCCACTAAGAGTAGTACTGCGCCAGCAGTCAATAATGCGGTACTACTGACTAAGGCTAGTGCAAGCCTGGGTAGCTACCTAACAAACCCTAGCGGCATGGCGCTATACACTTACGGCGCAGATACCTCGGGTACCAGTAACTGCACTGGATCATGCTTATCCAGCTGGCCAGCCTACCAAGACACAGGCTCAACGGCAGGATTACCTACCGGGATTAGCACGATTAAGCGAACTGACAATGGAGAAATACAATATACCTATAACGGAATGCCCTTGTACACTTTTGTGGGCGATAGCTCGGGACAAGTAACCGGCAATGGTGTCAGCAATTTCAGCGTGGCTAAACCGGCCGCGGCTTCCGCTTCACAACCAGCAACAACGCCAGCTGCAAGTTCTTCGGCCCAATCAACAAGCAACTCCTCATCAGCCAGTCCCTACTAGCAACTATTGGGAATAGTGAATCTAACTAAAATGGTAAGGTCGCGTACAATATTGGTGTGAAGAAAAACATACATAATGCGAACATAACTTCTTGGTTACTAAGAATCGGGCTAGCAGTCGTATTCTTGTATGCCGGGATATCCTCACTCCAGCATCCACTGGAGTGGGTTGGGTTTCTGCCCGCCTTTCTGACGAAGATAGTTACTGCAACTACCGTAATCAAAGTCTTTGCAATCTACGAATTAGTGTTAGTTGCTTGGTTAATAAGCGGCAGGTTTCTAAAATACAGCGCCCTAGTATGCGCCTTAACCCTGTGCGGGATTGTCATAACTAACCCCAGTCAGCTGATAACAACATTTCGAGACATCGGGCTTGCCTGTATGGCCTTCGCATTATTTTTTATCGAATAGTGATGCCAAGACTCGCATTCGCAGTCCAGAAAGTGCCAACGCTTCTAGGTTAGGGTTGGTGGGTCTTTGGTTTCTAAGAGTATGTCTTCCTTTTGGTCGGCAGGCTTAAGTATGTTGTCGACAAGTTGGTCGAGTTGGTTATTTGATAAGTTAGCTTTCACGGCGTAGCCTTCAATCCCTAGGTTACGCAGTCCTGCTGGGGCATCAGCTTCGTTCAGGTTGGAGATGATAAAAACCGGGATATTCTTACCCCAAGTGCTCCCCCGCATAATTTCTAGAATCTGGTCGCCGGCCACCTTTGGCACCATGAGGTCAAGCAACACCAAATCTGGCAACTCTTTCTCTATTAAGGACAGGGCGGTCCGGCCATCATAGGCCACAAAACACTTGTAGCCAAGCACTGCAAGCCTGGTTTTGTAAATTTCCGCCAGATTGGCATTATCTTCGACGATTACTATCTTTGATGACAATCCGAATTGGTCCATGTTGCTACTGATTTTAGCGCATGCAGCCCGGTTTTACTATGCAGTCTAGTTATTGCTGGTTGTAGGCCCGGCGCAAGGCCGCGATGTCGATTTTGTGCATTTGGAGCATGGCGTCACGGGCCCGTTTGGATTTTTCGGGGTCTGGGTCGCCTAGCATTTCGCCGAGGGCTGTTGGGATAATTTGCCAGAATAGGCCGAATTTGTCTTGCACCCAGCCACACTGCCTTTCCTCGCCGCCATCGGATAGCTTTTGCCAAAGTTCGTCAACTTCTTCCTGGTTTTCACAGTTGACGAAGAACGAAATGGCTTCGTTGAATTTGAATTGCGGCCCGCCGTTGAGCGCCTTGAATTCCTGGCCTTCAATTTCAAACGTAGCTGATATGACCGGGCCGTTCTCCCCGGCGCGGGCAACATTCCCGATCTTAGTATTCTTGAAGACGGTGACGTAGAAATCCATAGCTTCTTCAAGATTATTATCGAACCATAAGAAGGGAGTGATCTTATGCATGTATGTTTGCTCCTTAACTAGTATGTGCCTATCTTCAGTGTAGCAAATCCGCGTATGGCGGTTAAGAATCCGCAATGTGCGTCACACCGGTTTGAGGGCGACTGTAAGGGGTGGCAGCAGGGTATTGGCCACAACGCTGAGGCCAGGAAGACTTTGCTCGATATTCAGCACGCGCGTTAGCCCCAGCTCTACGATGTAGAGGATCATAGCCTCGTAATCCATCGCCTGGCTAGCCCAACAGGCGCGAGTAAAGTAGCTAATAAAGTCATGGTGGGAAAGCCCCGGGACAAGGTTAGCTTCCAGAAAGTGAGGAGTGCCGCTTTCATCCAAGCGAATATCAATCCGGCCGTAATCCCGGGCCCCGAGAACTTCGTAAGCACCTGTTGCCAGCTCCACAATTGCCTGCCTCATAGGTCCGTTGGGTACCGCAATTACCCGCTCGGTATCGGCGTTTTTAATACTCTTGCCAAGAATGCGGTCGCCTTGTTGGTTTTGCTCAGTAATTAGCTCAACGGGCATCGCCAGCAGCTTTTCGGAATGAGCAGTTTCCAGTATGGCTACGCTAAACTCGCGTCCTGGTAAGTAGGTCTCGGCCAAGGCAGGGGAGTGGAAATTATCAGCTATGGAGCGCACTTTTTGCTCAAACGCAGTAAAGTCGCGAGCCACCGAATCCGCGCCGATACCTGCGCCACCACCCCCGTTAGGAGGCTTTATGAAAAGCGGAAAATCGAACGGCAGCTCATCGGCGGCGTGATATTGGCCCGGGCGCGTGACGAAATAAGCAGTCGTGGCCAAGCCTGCTGCTTCAATAAGCCGCTTGGCAGCAGGTTTGTCAAAATCCAGCTCGATCGCGCCAGCTGTCGAGCCGCTATAGTTCACTCCCTGCTCGTCAAGGTATGCCGACACCCAGACCTTGGCAGCTGATGCTTCGTCGGGGTTATCTCCGACCAGCACTCTCTTGGTGCCAAGAAACACCAGATCCGGCTGCTTGGCGACCAGCGCCTCAAGATCGCTCGTATCGTTGGCGACAGTAACCCCTACCTGTTCATAGTACTGCTCGAGGACGCCACGAATCATATCGCAAGACTTTTTACCCATGGAAATCAGACTTGTCTTAGACGACCGCACAATTTCAATATGCTTGTTACTCTTTACCATGCCAAAACTATCCGGAAAACCGGTTTCTAATTAACGCTTGTTGACGTAATAGCTGTTAAGACCGGTTGCCGCCGCCAGAGCGTCGATCTTCTTGTGGGCGGGCCTCATTGACCATGATGGAACGTCCGCTGACGTCTTTGCCGTTCAGGGCTGCCATTGCTGCCTTGGCTTCCGTGTCATCTGACATTTCGACGAAACCGAATCCCTTGGATTGGCCACTGTCACGATCCTTAATAACTGCGGTACTGGTTACTGTGCCGTGCTCTGCGAAGAGTGCTTCTAGTTCTTCTTCGGTTACGCTGTAAGCTAAGCCGCCTACGTAAAGTTTCATTGCCATGTTGATTGTCCTTCTTTTAACTAATATCGCCCGAGCTTACTAGCTTCTAACCTTGGTGATAGTAAGTCTTTGGAGGGACGAATTATGACAACGGAGAGGTGGTAGTAACCACTTGCTTAGCTTAAGTATAGCACGGCTACGCTACGGCCCCGCGCCGATCGTAGATATTTGCAGACTTTGGGCACTATTTTTAAGCATTATTTAATAGTCGTTCACGTGAATCCGTTAAATACCCATGCCCGCCAGGGCATGGGTTTATCCCCGCATTCAAGACAAACTGATTAAGCATATAGCCAGTTGCAAGCCGCGTGATGAGGACTGTCTAAGCCCTCCTTAGGAGGGTGAGTCCCGCAAGAACCGGATGTAACTGGCTATATGCTTAGTAACGTTTGTCGCCCATGCGGTGGCTTTTGTTCTACTTTTGCCACCAAAAGTAGAGATAGAGAAGAAGACAGTTGATTGAGACTATACAGTCAGGTGATGTCTCCAGGCAGTGTCTGTTCGTGTAGATCCTGAAACTAGTTCAGGATGACGGGCGGAGGAAGGCAGAGCGTGCTAAGGCTTGGGAGCGGTAATGTTGACCATCCAGTTAAGGCTGTATTTGTCCGTCAAGGAGCCGAAGGTATCGCCCCAGAACTCTTTTTTGAGAGCGGACCTAACTTCCCCATCTTTGCCAAGTTTATCGAAAATCTCTCGTAGTCTGGCTTCGTCGCTGCCACCTAACGACAGATCGATTTTGCCCGCGGCTGGGCTGGCCTTATCCGTATCGCTGGCCATCAGCTTGATGTCGCCGCCTTCCAGACGGGCGTGCATCAGCCAATCTTTTTTGCTTTCGTCGCTGCTCATGCC
The DNA here is from genome assembly GCA_035486285.1 of Verrucomicrobiia bacterium. Taxonomy (GTDB): domain Bacteria; phylum Patescibacteriota; class Saccharimonadia; order Saccharimonadales; family UBA4665; genus DATHNF01. The sequence goes on from DATHNF010000022.1 coordinate 12,545, forward strand.
CGGTACCTCGCCGTACGTCTGCGTATGCAGCTCGCCGCCAAATATACCCTGGTAGAACTCCATTGCTTCACGGCAATTCCCCTTAAAGTACAGGTAGGCGTCCAGTGTAATATCGCTCATAGTAGCTCCTTACTTGCGTAATTCTAAAGTATTTCTTGCGTACGAACCCAAGACTAATTATCTTGCGTCTATATATTTTAACGTTGTTCGACTAGCTTGGCCAGACGTTCGATGCCGGCCACCGCGCCTTTTTCCATACCAGACTTGACCATACCCTCTAAGTCGTCAAGGTTTTCGTATTTAGAAACAGTTATCACCTTAGTCTTACCATCCGCTTGCGGTTCAAGGGTTACTGATTCGACCATAACATGCCCGGCCCAAGGTTCGTACTCAAAGGTGCGAACAAGTTTATTAGGCTCATCCACCTCTTTGAACTCGCCCCTGAAGGCATGTTCTTTGCCATCACCCTGACCCCGATCAATGAAGCGCCAAGCGCCGCCAACCCGGACATCCAACGTATCAATCGTCGTGTTGAGCCACCATTGAGAAATTTCATCGGGGTCAGTATATGCCCGCCACAAACGTTCGGGTGTAGCGTCGAAGGTACGCGTTATCCTTACTTCTAAATTTTCCCGGTCTACTTCAAAATTAGTCTTTGACATAGCTTTGCCTCCTTATAATTTAATTACTTATTTCCGCGAACTCTTTCAGAGCGTCCGCCGTCCATGCCCAACCTTGCTTGAAGTTTTCGGCCGCGAAATCAGGATTGTCAGCTGGGAAGGGTTTGATAATCTCGTGGGTTAGCCGCAACCGCGTCTTATCACCTTCAGGCGACAGCTCAAATGTCACGCGAGAGTCACCAATATAGCCGTCATACCGCCAACTATAGGTAAGTTGCTTACCCTCAATTACTTCGGTCACTTCGAGTAGGTGGAGATATTGGTGTTCTGGGTCTCTACCGAGTTTAAACCGGGTGACAAACCCCACTTCTGGCCTGAAGTCTGGTAGAAAAGGACTCCATTTCTTGAGATCGTCAATATTGGTCAGCGCTTTCCAGACGCGCGCTATTGGGGCATTAATCGTCCGTTCGATAACTAGCGGCTTATTTTCGGACATGGCTACTCCTCCTTGCTTAAGTAATCTTCTAGGGCGTTGAACCGTTCCTCCCACATCTGGCGATAGACGTCCAAGTAATCGTTTGCGGAGGCTAGAGCCTGCGGCGATAGCTGGACTAAATGCTGCTTACCCCGTCGGCGCTTAACGACCAACTCAGCTCTTTCCAGTATTGTAAGGTGCTTGGACACGGCGGCTAATGACAAATCATACGGCTGCGCAATTTCACTAACCGACAGCTCTCTTGTTGCCACCCGCTGCAAAATATCACGGCGCGTGGGATCAGCCAGCGAGCCAAAGATCGAATCTAGTGATAGATTATATTCAACCATTTGGTTAAATGATACTGGGTGGCTGGTGGGGTGTCAATACGTTTTATTGGTAACACCTTGTTGAGAGCCTGTCTTTGAGCAAAATCGATATGGCTACGGCTGGTTTAATTGGGAAATCGTAGATAGCCATAGGCAAAACCCTTATGCTTCTTTATAATTTACACTGATGAGCCGGGATGAAGGCGGGTATACGCTGGTGGAACTGATGGTGTCGATAGCTATTTTGGCTATCCTTAGCTTGTCGGCTTTTACGCTATTGACTGCCCTGCTGCACAGCGCCATCGTTTCAACGCGAGAAGCGGTGGCCTCGACACTGGCCACCAACCAGATGGAATACCTCAAATCGCTGCCCTATGACAACTTGGCGGTCGCCGGCGGCCCTATTATCTCCAGTACGACGATACCAGGAACCCTAACCAAAAAAGTTGACGGTGATACCTACACTGTTACCACCAGCATCAACTATGCCGACGATGCCTATGATGGCTGTGGCTCATATCCTACCCAGGCCCTTAAGCAAGAGTACTGCCGTAACTATCCGCCGCCAACTGGTGCGCCGGCTGTTGACACCAACCCCGCTGACTATAAAGACGTTAACGTGACAGTCACCGATGTCTCTGGTCTGCGCTTAGCGTCGCTAGATACCCAAATAGCTGCCCTGGTGGCCGAAACAGCCAGCAATACCGGCGCTCTATTCGTGTACGTGGTTGATGACAGCGGTAACCCGCTGACCGGCGCGACAGTCAACGTAATAAATAATTCTGTGTCACCGGCAGTAAATGTATCCGACACCACTGATGAGAACGGTATTGTTATTTTCTACGATTTGCCGCCCAGTACGACGGGCAACAAATATCAGGTAACGGCTTCTGATAGCGGTTATTCTTCGCTCACAACCATCGCGCCGTCCGGCAGCCTGCAGCCAACGTACTCTAGTCAAAACCTGATCTCGCAGAGCTCCTCATACGTGACCCTAACTCTGAAGCAACAAGGACAGAACAGCCTGGTGCTGGAAACAACCGACGTCAATGGCAACCCGCTGCCGAACGCCAAAATCTACATCAAGGGCGGTTACAAAAAGTACACCGCCACTACCGATACCAGCTATTATTACGACACGCTTAGCCCAATCGATACCCGGCCGGTTACCGACAGTAGTGGGCTAGCAGCGGTTACAAACTTGGTACCGGGTAACTATATACTGTGCGGCGATGCCGGGGCCACCAGCTGCAGCGTCGGTAGCACGACGTATTACCTGGCAGCAGCCGTGCCGTATGGCGGGAGCAGCCCACTGGAGCCAGTAACAGTGCCGGACTACGATCCGACCAATCCGCCGACAACTACCTTTGCCTACAACGGCAACAATTATTTGCAAAAGGTACGGCTGATGCTGACCACCAACGCTAGTTTCCCGCGGCTTACTAGCCTTTCGCCATATGATGGCAGCCTAGCTAGCGGTGTCTTGGCTAATTTC
>DATHNF010000023.1:0-19962 GCA_035486285.1 Verrucomicrobiia bacterium
AGCGGCAAGCATCTCTTCAGCACCCAACAAAGTGCCGTTATCAGTAAGCTGCGCGATCTGGGGGTGCTCAGCACGGACGACGCCAGTTCCCGGGTAATCAAGCCGGGAATGGTCAACTTGGTACCGAGCCAGGGCCGCGTCGATATGAATCGCCGGAACATCGCGATCCGATAAATTAATACCGCTCTGCACCGACTAGTCAAGAAATGAAAACATGCCCAGCAAACAATTCGCCCTCGACGATCAAATAGTTACTATCTATAAACGCAAGTCCAACCGCAGCCTCAGGTTGAGTGTCACGGCGGACGGCCGGGTACGGGTTAGTATCCCGACTTGGGCGCCGTATAGCGCCGGGCTAAAGTTTGCCCGCTCCCGTGAGCAGTGGATACGAGCGCAGCGTCCCGAGCCACTTCAACTTAAGAATGGTCAAGCTGTTGGCAAAGCCCACCATCTCCGGTTCGCGCCGTCTTCAGTACCGGCTGCTAAGGTAACGAGCCGTGTCTATCCGACCGAAATAGTGGTCAGCTATCCGGCAGCCATGCCGACTAGTGATGCCGCGGTCCAACAGGTCGCTGAAGCCGCTGGTATTCGTGCTTTGCGACGGCAGGCCGAACATTTACTACCACAACGTTTAGCTGGGTTAGCGGCCGCCCACAACTTTAGTTACGGGGAGGTTCGCATTAAGCACCTCAAAAGTCGTTGGGGCAGTTGTGACCATAACGGCACAATCGTACTGAACCTGTTCCTTATGCAACTCCCATGGGACTGCATTGATTATGTGCTGCTGCACGAACTGACCCATACGCGAGTATTACGTCATGGTCCGCCGTTCTGGGAAGCTATGCAATCCGTACTGCCTGACATGGCCCGATTACGCAAAGCGATACGCGCCTATCAGCCAGCCCTATAGGTAGTGCGCGTTGCCGACTAGCTTCTGCCCGTCAGTAATAAACCCCTAGCTATTTGGTATAGTAAGAAGCATGACGCTTACGCCTGAGCCCTCCAAGGCTGGATCTTCCAGCGAGCATCTTGAGCATCAACGCCTGACCAGCCTGATTAACAGCATGGCGGATGCTGTTGTCGCCGTCGACAAACAGGCCAGCATCGTACTTTATAACGGCGCGGCGCTCAACCTTTTTGACGTGAATACTATCCATATTGGCAGCTCGCTGGGCAAACTACTCCAACTTCTCGACAAGGACGAGCATACCGTTGACATTGTAGACATGGTTACCAACACCGCAGCGCCAACCACTAACCGTGACCTACGCCTAAAGTATGACGATGGCAGTTACATCAATCTGTACCTTAGCGTCGCGCCAGTTCATCTCGGATACGGTGAGGCTGGCCAAAGCGGCTACGTCTTGCTGCTACGCGACATTACCCGCGAGAAATCACTGGAGGAAGAGCGTGACGAGTTTATCAGTGTTGTCAGTCACGAGCTACGTACCCCGATTGCTATCGCCGAAGGGAATATTAGTAATTCCCAACTAATCGCTGAACAATCAGGCGACATTACTGCTATCAAGAAAGCTCTCAATGAAGCGCACAATCAAGTGTTGTTTCTTGCCGACATGATTAATGACTTGTCGACGCTCAGCCGTGCCGAACGCGGTAAGCTGCAGGTCGATGTCGAAGGCATCAATGTGCATGATCTGGTAGAGGAGTTAGCCAATAACTATAGACCAGAAGCGGCGGCCAAGGGCTTACAGCTCGAGGTGACCCTTGACCCTAGCCTGGAGCTATTACAATCCAGTAGGCTCTACGTACGTGAAATTCTTCAGAACTTTCTCACCAACGCCATCAAATACACCGCCAGGGGTCACGTGACGCTCCATGCTATGTCCGACCCCAAAGGTGTACGCTTCGCCGTCCAAGACACTGGTATTGGTATCGGTAAGGGTGACCAGGCTAGAGTATACGACAAATTTTTTCGCTCCGAGGACTATCGTACTCGCCAAGCTAGCGGCACTGGACTGGGGCTCTATGTCACGATGAAGCTAGCCCGTCTTATTCACGCCGAACTCAGTCTTGAGAGCGAACTCAACAAAGGCTCGACCTTCACTATCTTCGTGCCTAATCTAAAGTGATCCTATCGTGGCTTTTCGCGACCAAGTGAATCTGCTACGTGTCGTTTGCCAGCTGCGCAACCGTGCGCATAACAGGGATACAGACATCGCGGCCCTTCCAAATTACCTCACGAAACTCATAACGCCACATTGAATAGTTGAGCAGCCCGACGTCGTACAGCGTAGCGAAGGGCAATAGCCACAGGCTGCGAAGCTGAAAACGACGGTATGTTAGGGTCACGATTCGGGCATAGAAAATGACCAGGAGTACACAAACCAGAACGCTCGTCAGTAGGAGTAGCCATGTCTGCGCTAGGATACCGCCAAGCACTAGACCAAAGGGACCGACCAGCGCGGCTAGCTCAGCTACGGTGAGCAATCCGACCAACTCTGGCCGGCGATGTACTTGTGGATAACGGGTACGAATGGCGGTCGCTCGTTGTTCTGAAAAGTCTTTGGCGCTGGATAGACCGATAGTGCCATCACTTTGCAGAAAGCTATAACCATCTTGCTTGCTAGCCGTCTTGCGGGCAAAATAGCTTTCTATCGATGTGCTGTGAGCTACTGCTTGGAAACCCCCGGCCGCTTGCAGTGCTTCGGAAGTAATCAGCCAGCAAGTGCTTAAGACAGGTGGTCTCTGTAGCCAGCGACGAGGCAAGGCCAGCTCCCAAGCGTAGCGCGTTGGCTGTACAAGCAATGAACCGAACTGCCAAGGCCCAGGCAGCTGGTTACGCGGAATCAGGCTGAGCATCGACTTCTTCTTGGCAAGCAAGGTCTCCACTAGCGCTCGCAAACTGCCGCGCTGGAAGCGGACATCAACACCGCAGAAGAGTAACAGCCCGCCATTCGCTTCGTCGGCTAGCTGTTTGTAGGCATAATTTTTGGCCAGCCAGTGCCCGGGCGGGGCCTTACCGGCAATAAAGGTGACACCGTTACTGGCAAATCCACGGATAATCTCTGGCGTACGTTTGTCCCGTGAGCAATCGTCGAGTACCAGTACCTCAAGCTTAGGATAGTCAGCTTCTAGTAGTGACTGTAGGCAAGCTTCTAGCTCAGTCGTTTCGTTACGTGCCGGGATAGCTATCGTCAACGTCGGCAAGTCCCGGTCGGCATAGGCCTGCTTCAGGCTGGGTGGTTTGGTCGTCCGCAAGTGCCGTATTGTAGAGGCCAGCAAGACAACCGCCAAAACTAGCTCCACTCCGACTAGCACGTAGAGCCACGTCATCGGCTGCACCTTAGTTACGTGACCCAAAGCGGCTATCATTAAAGCCAGTATCTGTAGGCCGATCAGCCAGTAGCTGGTGCCACGGGCAACACCGAACAGGTAGTCGGCCTGCGTCCGGCCTTCGATTAAACGCAGCAGGTTAATCACGCGGTAGAGGCTCAAAATCAATACTAGCCCAGCCCAAAAACTAAAATGCGCGCCAAACACCGCCCCACTGCTCACCGACAAACCCACAATTAGCAGGCAGGCCAATGCTTTTCGCCAGCGCCAGACCGGTGACAACCAGAGCATAAGCTCCATTAGGCTAACAATTCCTAAACTAATAAGCGCAACCATCATCTCCCCTAACTATAGCAAACACGCCCTGTAGCTATTAGCGTACCGCTGCCTTGACTGTCGCTAAGTTTATTTCAGGATCCTCTTTGTCTAGGGCAAAGCCTGTGCCGATGCACGAAAGGCTTGACCTCTTGCAGTCAGATTGCTATACTTGACATCATTGGCCTACAAGTTTATGTAGGCTTTTTAATTTGGGTAAGGGAGCACGGACAAGTAGTATGGCCGACAAACAGCCAACCAAATCCAAACGACGGGTCAAAAACCCGGAGACCTTCCGTGAGCGCGCTCTAAAGGCCACTGAAGCGACAGATAAGCCTCAACGCTCAGCCCGATTTAAGATCATGGGCAGGCTAGTAACACCGATTTTTAGACCGGTTGCTAAGATCATCGGCGGTTTGTTGGACTTCAAACCCTTCAAGCTGCTTGGGAAAATCCTGTTCCCGGCCTACTTTCGCCAAAGCCTGCGCGAATTACGCCTAGTCACTTGGCCAAGCTGGAGAGAAAGCCGCCGTTTGACATACGCCGTACTGGTCTTCGCAGTTATTTTTGGCGCCTCCATCGCTCTGGTCGACTACGGCCTCGATAAAGTCTTTAAGAACGTATTACTAAAGTAAAGGATAGCTATGAGCACCGGCAAACGATACGATACAACTAAGCAGTGGTACGCCATCCACACCTACAGCGGTTACGAAGAAAAGGTCGCCGAGAGTATTCGCCAGCGTGCCGATAGCTTGGACATGAAAGACAAGATCTTTGAGATTCTAGTACCAAAGGAGAAGATGATAGAGATCAAGAATGGTAAGCGCCGCGTAGTTGAGAAGCGTATCTTTCAAGGCTACGTATTGGTTCACATGAAGCTTTCCGAAGATGCTTGGTATATTGTCCGCAACACGCCGTCTGTTACTGGCTTTGTAGGCAGCGGCACTGATCCGACCCCGGTTGAGCAGGACGAAATCGAGAAAATCCAGAAGCGCATGGGTCTTGAGCAGCCCAAGCATAAGATCGATTTCAACCTCGGTGAAGTTGTCAATATCATCGACGGCCCGTTCAAAGGCTTTGACGGCAGTATTAACGAAATCGACCCGGCCAAAGGCAAGCTCAAAGTCTTGGTCAATATGTTTGGCCGCGAAACACCTGTCGAGCTTGACGGCCTCCAGGTCAAACGAGTCTAGAGGACGACTATGTACAAATACGAAATGACCGAAGGAGAAGCAGTAAAAGGCCTGTCAATCATTGGCCTTTCGGTGTTGGGCGGAGTAGCTGTAGCCAAGGAAGCAGCCAAGCTGGGTATGCCAGCCCCATTGGCCGCAGTTCTTGGTATAGGCACTGCTACGGCTAGTGTTCTCTTCGGACAAGACATACTCCTTGATCCTGAAGCTGTCCGGCAGCGGAGCTATAGCTATCCACCACATCGCGGTATGGATATTTAATTGAATACAGTGTATAATTAACAGGTTACGCACTTCTGTCTTAATTAAAGCTAATTATAGAAAGGGAAGGAGAACGTTGAGCTTGGCTCCGTTCGACAATTACTATGGCAAAAACAGTTAAAGCTAACTTAAAAATGAAGATTCGAGGCGGCCAGGCCAGTGCTGCGCCACCGGTTGGCAGCACGCTTGGCCAGTATGGGGTTAACATGATGGACTTCATTGGTCCATTTAACGACGCCACCAAGGACATGCAAGGGCAAACAGTTACCGCGCACATTACGATTTATGATGACCGCAGCATGGACTTTCGCGTTGTCGGTATGCCCACTGACGACCGTATTCGTACCGAACTTGGTATTCAGAAGGGCTCGGGGAAGCCCAATACCGAGAAGGTCAGCAAGAAGTTGACTGACGCCCAGCTAACCAAAATCGCCGAAGAAAAAGCCCACGATATGAACGCCGAAGACGTGGAAGCCATTAAGAAAATGGTCGCTGGCACCGCCCGCAGCATGGGAGTCGAAATTGAAGGCTAGCAGTACGATACTATCCGAAGTCAATAACTTTGAGCGTACTGGCAGTATCGAATCTGGCGTTAGTGAGCCATCCACGCCAGATTTCTTCTCTGACGGGTGCTTCGTGATTGACGACGCTCGTGTCACTGACATACAAGCCGCAGTAGACGCAGGGGAAATTAGCGCCCAAGAAGCCGAGCAGACTGCTCTTAGTTTTGGTTATCTTGGCTGGGAAGACCGGTTCTAGATAGTTTTTAAAATTGTGGGAGGCTTGAAGAGCTGTTAGCACCACGAAAGGAGTATCATGGCACTAGATATAGAAAGCGGCAAAATATTTACGAGTCCCGAGTTGAGAATCCCGCAAGGGCACATTAGCATGCACGGTCGTGCTGACCTCGCGGATTACAGCTCTGGCATTCCTGCTTCCGTTGAAGAGGTAGAGGAGGCTATTGTTGAAGTCATGATGCGTAGCCTTCCTGAGCTAGAAGCTCACCAGTTTGGCAGAGTAGCTGTTAGAAGGCTTGAGCAGCAAGAAGCGCTTAATTTATAAATAAATTTGTGGGAGGCCCAAACGGCCGACAGCACCACGAAAGGACACAACCATGGCAAAGACGAAGAGAGAACTATTAGCAGAGGCTCAAGAGCTTGGTATCGAGGTTGATAACAAGACTAAAATAGCTGAGATTCAGGCTTTGATCAAGGCCGGACCGATCACCGACAAACCTGAGCCCATAAGTGACGACAGCGAACAAGAATTGGTAGTAGAAACTAAAGAAGTCGCTAAAACCGCCAAGGCCGGCAAACGCAGTGCCAAAGCTCTCGCCGAAGCCGAAGAGAAACAGTCCAAGGAAGAGCGTAAGGCGATAGCCGAGGATACTACCGAAGCCAAGCCCAAAGCGCCGGTTAAGCCGGGCCGCTCCCGTTTGGAGCGTCGTGGCAAGCATTTCCGCAAAAGCGCCGAGCAGCTCGAACAAGGCAAAGCTTACACGCTTGAGCAAGCCGTCGACTTGGCCAAGAAAACCAGTCACGTCAAATTTGACGCTACCGTTGAGCTGCACGTCAATCTTGGCGTCGACCCCAGGCAGGCCGACCAGAATATTCGCGACAACCTGGTACTACCGGCTGGCACTGGCAAAACCATACGAATCGCCGTTCTGACTGACGACCCTGCTGCTGCCATCAAAGCTGGCGCCAACATTGCAGGTACCGATGATCTATTAGCCCAATTGGAAAAAGGCGTTATGGACTTTGACACCCTGGTTGCGACCCCAGCTTTGATGGCTAAACTGGGCAAATACGCCCGGGTACTCGGTCCGCGTGGCCTTATGCCCAACCCCAAGAGCGGCACTGTTACCAACGACATCAACAAGGCAGTTGCCGAAGCCAAAGCCGGCCGCGTCGAATACCGCGTCGACAGCACCGGCATTGTCCACTTAGGCGTTGGCAAAGTCAGCTTTAGCGCTACCCAGTTGCTTGATAACATTCAGGCCGTACTTGCCAGCCTCAAGGCTAACAAGCCGCAGAGCCTCAAAGGCAACTACCTCAAGACCGTACATCTGACAACTACCATGGGCCCGTCAGTCACTATTGATCTAGCTAGCATCAACTAGGCATAAAGACTGGTAGCCCAGGCTAGGCCTGTGGCATACTATCTGGATGACGATAGTTGGCCTCACCGGCAGTATTGGCAGCGGTAAAACTACATTTGCAGACTTCTTATCTGACCACGATACGACGGCTGCTCACTGGGAAAGCTGGCAGTTAATAGCCGAAGTAGCTATTGCTTTACGCCGAAGCTCTACTACGCACCCAGCGCCAACAGATTTAGCTGCAATCAATACGTGGCTGGAACCATTGCCAGCTATTCTGAAACGTGTTTGCCACAAAGTAGCTAGCTTTGAAGCCATTGAGCTGACAGAGGCGGGCCTGGCAAGCGCTCCACAAAATTACGATAAACTGCTCGAGTACCTTACAGCTATGCAGGCTAAGCCAAAGCTACAGGAGCCGACAATTACCGAAGATAATAAAGAAACGTTCCGCAATATTCTGCAGTGGCTGGGAGGCTACTTGGTCAAGACCGTAGGTACTGGAATATGGTATGACGAAATTATCAGGCGTATTCAGGCTAGCGATGGGTTGGCGCTGGCCACTGTTGGCGGCGTGCGTTTTCCGGGCGATGCCAGGCGTATTAAGCTTGCTGGTGGTTCAATTCTTGAGATCCAACGGCCCGACATAGCTATTAAGGACCTGCACGACCTTACTGAACGCGAGCGAAGCCTTATTAAGCCTGACGCCATAATTAACAATAGTGGCAGTCTAAAGCAGTTAGAGCGCTGCGCCTCCCAGGTGCGTAAGGATCTGTTCAATGCAAGGCTAGCTGCCGACTATCAAGCTTCTAGTTTTTGAGCTTGACACGCATCACGCGCATCAACGCGGTTGTAGTACGCGAGAAGCCTCTGACACCACCCTGGTAGGCAATGTAGCGGTCACGCCATGTTGGTTCGTACTTGGCCTTGAAGCGATGCAGACCGCTAAAGGAGTAAAAACGGTCGCCATTAGCGTACGCGAAACGAAGCACGCCGTCAATAAGCCCGCGCCGCTCTTCGTCGTCTTCATCCAAGCCAACCAGTGGGCACAAGCCAAGGTTCAGCTGTTGGTAGCCTTCGTCATGCAGCTGGGCTATAAAGTACAGTAGCAGGAAGTCATTAATATTACTGGGGCTGCCAGCAGTATGCCGCAACATATCAAAGGTAGCCTCTCGCTTATCGAAGTCGGCTGGCACCTGGCTCATAAAAGCCTGGATCGTACCGGCCGCGTCGCGCACAACTGCCACCCGACACTGCTGCATATATGTTGACGAATAGTAGCCCATTACGAAGCCCCGCTCCACGCGGCCACTCCGGCCAAGCCATTCTTTTGAGATCGCTTGCAGCCGATCCAATACCGCGGGGTGGTGCGGCGGCGCGAGCATTTCGCAACTGAAGCTCTGTTTATCAAATTTATTACGAATATGTCGGAAATATTTGTTGCGGGCCACTGCTTCCTGAAAGTGATTAAGATCCACGACTGCTTCTTGGCCAATTTTCTGGAGGGTAAACCCGTGCCGGTTATAGAGACGGCGATGGTGTTCTTCGACATGGATAAGTGCTGGCAGCCAATCGTTGCTGAAGCACAGGTTCTGGAAGCTATTCAATAAGGCACCGAAGCGCCGGCTATCCCCAGCTGGGTCACCCATGCAAAGCGCTACACCGCGGTACACATGAAAGGCCAGAGCGCTCCGCTCCTCGGCGTCAAAGAAATATTGTTTATCATGCGGCCAGAGCTTAAAGAAGTCCTCGCTTAAGCCACCGTACTTCTGAAGCAAATCGGTCAAGCGCTGCCGGTTGTTACTTTGATCAGCCAAGCGGACACGCAGTGGCTGAAAAAGTGAGATAGCGGCGTAGACAATTGCCGCGACACTCACGAATGACAGGGAGTCGACAAATAAATGAGCTCGCTTGGTATACGGATGTAAGGGTTTGGCGGTTGTCAGGTCAAACTGGTCAATTGTATAGTGCGCCGCGCTCGTCACGCTTATTTCCTGGTGAAAATCTGATTGGTCCATGAGCGAGAAGCCAGCCACGCCGTAAACTAATGTTATAACTAGCATAATGACAGCAAAACGTGTCGCGACCCGGAAGCCTTGCAAGTCACTCTTGACAACAAACTCCCGCTCAAAGATTAGTAGGAGTCCCAGTACTACAACGGGTAGGATGATCGCTCGGATAATCGCATGCTTCCCAAGGTCTGAGCTGCGCGTACCAATATTTACTACTGACTCTGCTACGTTGAGCCCAAGATAAAAGGTATAAGCCAACATGGTCACTAACCAAGCACTTCGTTTGCGCCGGCGCAGTAAGGTACTCAAATATATAAGACTCAGGCCGACCAGCAAAGGTAGATCAATAACAATGTCGCTCAGGTGAGAGCCGTGGCGGGCCGCCAATTGAGCAAGCAAGGTAATAGCCAGGATAAAAACACCGTGAGCCGCCACCAAGATGCTCAGAAACTGTACCGCGAAACCACGGTGGATGTGAAGCTGCTGCTTGCACCAATCAATACTATTCATACCGCCCTATTGTACTAGAGTGCCGTTTAAACGTAAGCATAAGCAGTTATAAACACCTATTTGCGTAAAAATCACATTATTATTCTGCTTGCCTTTACAGGGCGGCCTCGACTACAATAGAACAAACTATTGGAGGGGTTTACGTGGCCGTTTATAGCAACAAACAGATTCGCCAGGCACTTGACGAAGGCCATATTGTCTGTCACCCATTCGACCCCAAACACATTGCGCACGCCAGCCTTGACGTAACGCTCGGCTTCTACTATTACCGCATAGAGAAGATGAACGAACGGACCATCTACAATCCGTTTGATAGGGAAGATGTTGAACGCTATTTCGATGGACCGCACCGGGCATTGCCCCATGGTGAGTGGTGCGCCCTTAATGGCTTCAAGCCGTTTACTAATATACCCCTGGACCACCCGGTTATTAGCCTAAAGCCGCGCGAGCGGATCTTGGCCCATACACATGAATTCTTTGGCATCAAACCGCCCGGGGCCTTCGAAGTTAAGTCCCGGTCAAGCTGGGGACGTAACGGCGTAGCAGTGTGCTTCGACGCCGGCTGGGTAGATCCAGGCTACATCAACCGCTTGACGCTCGAAATTTACAATCTCAACGAGCGCGAGACCGTACTACTACCGGTTGGCGAGCGTATTGCCCAAGCTGTTTTCATTGAGACAGGAGAGGTAGAAGGCAACTACGGAGAGGGTCGCGACGACGGCTTCAGTGGCAAATACCAACAAGGTACGGATCTCGAAACCATCATTAAGACATGGTCGCCAGATATGCTGTTGCCCAAAGGCTACAAAGACCAGCGGGCCATGCCTAAGAAGATCGAAGGACTGTCTTATGACTAGAGGTAAATACATTGTCTTGGAAGGTCCAGAAGGAGTAGGCAAAACCACGCAGCTCCAAGAGTTGGCCCGTCGCTTGCAGGCTGCCGGGTTACCCGTCCGGACTTTGCGCGAGCCTGACAGTCAAAGTGACCTAACAGCCCGAGCTATCCGCCAACTAACGCAAGATCCGCACTATCCGATGAACACGCGTACCGAAGTTTTGCTCTATAATGCCGCTCGCTCGCAAAGCCTCCAGATTATCAAGCAAAGTGTCGAGCACGGTGTCATCTGCCTGGTTGACCGTAACTACTTGACGACACTAGCCATACAATACTATGGCCGCGGCGATGTCCCAGATTACGAGACTATCAATAGTATTATCAACTTCGCTGTTGGCGGCGTTGAGCCAGATCTGTGTATTGTCATGGACGCGCCAGTCACCACATTGCGCGAACGGCTGAGCGATCGATATAGCGGCGAGCGCTTTGATAACCTTGACAATGCTTTCTTGGAGCGGGTTCGGGCCGGCTACCTCTGGGAGGCCAAACAGCGTAATCTGCCGGTAGTATTCGCGACTCAAGACAGCGAGACTGTGGCCGAAAATATTTGGAAACTGGTGTCCGCCGAACTGGCTTTACGGACACCTGCGCAGGCAAGTGCAGCCGCCAGTCCCGCCTCACTCAAAGAAGTTATTGAACAAAAAGACCTGCCCGCACCGCATGAGCCACCACTTAATACGCCCGACAACCACTCCACTGAGGCACCTGCACCAAGCGGCCCCTTGGTAGAAAAAACTGACGCTGGCAACTTCACTATCACTGAGGCTGGCAAGACGTACCTTGAAGAGGCTGTCACTAGTGTTGATGGTAATGTCTACGCCTTCACTGACAAGCTCAGCCCGGCGACTATTGCAGCTGCCATGGCCCGGCTCAGCCGCCGCGGTGACGATATGCGCGTTACTATTCTCGATGAATTTGCCGACAAGGTTGGCAAGGACGAGAAGCTACTGGAGCGAGTTATCACGGCTTATGGCGATGACTCTGTGCAGCAATTAGCTGGTTTGCACTTCGTCATTGAGAACGCTTCCAACCTATTGACCAAGAAGTTAGAATGGGGACGTTTGGCCGCCTACTTAGAGCAGTCCACGCGCTACATTTACTTCGACCAGAAAGACGCCAACGGCCGCTACCGTTACCACACTCCCGACTACCTAAAGCCGAACGTTAAGAAGCAGTATAACCAGGCCATGGACACCATATTCGAACTCTATTCGACAATGGTACGCAGCCTGACAGAGCACGTCCGTAACACTTCTAGCACGCCGCAGAAGGAGCGTGATATCGCCTGGAAAGGTGCCACCCGAGCTCAAGCCTGTGATGCTATACGGCCAGTCCTGCCAGTAGCCACCAAGTCGACAGTCGGCATCTTTGCTTCCGGCCAGGCCTTGGAGAGCCTCATTATGCACCTCATGAGCGACGAGTTACCAGAAGCCCGGACAACCGGCGAAGATCTCCTCAAGCAAGCCCGCCAAGTAATGCCAATGTTCTTAGCCCGGGCCGACAAGCCAGAACGGGGCGGGGCTATGGTCGCCTACCGCGCCACCACCAACCGAGCTGTAAGTAGTCTGGCTAAACGCTACTTGCCGGATAACTATGCCGCTACGGACACGCAAGCAGTCAGCCTAACCGACTTTTGGCCCAAGAATGAGCTCCTGCTAGTGGCCGACATGTTGTACGAGCACAGCAATATACCGCTTGAGCAGCTACAAGCCGAAGTCAACGCCTGGCCTTACGATAAGAAGCTCGATGTGTTTAATGCCTACATGGGCGAGCGCTTAAATCGACGCCACCGGCCGGGGCGAGCGCTCGAAAAAGCCCATTACAGCTGGGACCTGGTTTGTGACTATGGAATCTTCCGAGACTTACAGCGCCACCGCATGGTCGATGACCTCAACTGGCAGCTACTGACACCTCGCTACGGTTATGAAATACCAGCCCGGGTAGAAGAAGCCGGCTTAGCAGAACAGTTTGAGGCCTGCTTCGATATTAGTCTCAAGCTCTACAGCCTGCTCCAGCAGTCCGGCTACAGTCTTGAAGCCCAGTACGCCACGCTGCTAGGCCATAAAATGCGCTGGAAGGTCACCTATAATGCTCGTGAGGCCTTCCACCTGCACGAAATTCGCACTACCCCCCAAGGTCACCCTGGTTATCGCAAACTCGTACTGCAAATGCATGAGAAGTTGGCCGAAGTTCACCCCTTGTTGGCCGAAGCCATGCGCTTTGTTAATAGCGATGAGGATCCGGAGCTAACTCGTTTGGCAGCCGAGCGCTACACCCAGTTCAAGCTCCAGCAGCTTTAAACGGCGCTGTATATTGTTGCTAGCTTACTAAAGCGTGCTGTGGCGCGGCCATTTCGGGCACTACAGGCTGCTCAAGTTGAACGGCTGAAGGTGGTAATATACAGATTGCCGGGTATGGCAGCTGGCTAGCAAGTGCCCGTATGCCTTCACGGCGCACTAATTGTTCGTCTGATAGGTCAGTGGCTGCGTGGATAAATATAAAGCCGATGTAGCCCTCTACCTCTTTTCGTGCCAAAGAAGCGGCATCCTCGGATTGCGTGGCAACCGCTTCGTTAACGATCTTGAAATCAGGACGGCCAAAGTATCTTTGGGCGGCTTGACCAAGGCCTACAATGTACGCAGCAGTATCCACTCCTACAGGCGGAGTTAACTCAAGAAGACAAGCTCCACAGCTGCCTTCGCTCTCAATATACTCAACATCCTTGGTGCAAATCTCTAGACCATCAATACTGGCTCTGGCGGTACCAGAATCATCAGCAGTGAATGATTGAACTCCCGACTCAACTCTTTTCATAAAAAAACCCCGGTTTCCCCCGGAGCGCCTGTTTACATTTACCTCTCGCGAAACCGTACTCCAACCTTACGCTGAAACATCACAGGCCACATTCGCGTGTCCTGTAGGTGCCAATTGATACGTTGCTTGGAGCTGTGTTTTCACCAGCAGCAATGATATGCCTAACCAGCTATTTTGTCAAACCATACGAGCCGATTAGTTTGACAGAGCCGTGCCGGTGTGAAAACATAAGAAGCATGAATAGAAAGCTTGTCATCGAGGTCGTCGCCATTACGCCACCTTAGCGGGCAAGTTTTGTATGTAGCAAACCAACGACTCCCGCCAGAAACGGGAGTCTTTTAATATTAGGAGGAACAACGAATGCCAAGTCAACTACACGAACGGCCAGCAAGTGAACAGGCCTCTGGCCCTGAGACCCTGGACTGTAATGAAAGATTTGTTCAAAGTACAACAGCAAGAGAAGCTGCCGCAACTACAGCTGGAACAATCGCCGTAGCTGAGGCCTTGCCGCACGATCCTTGCGCCGATCCCAATGAAGACCGACCCACCCAAGAGGCCGTTGTTGATCAGATGGGCATCAACTAGCAGAGCGCTTGCGTGCTACGGCATAAGGTAGTATACTTATAGACAAGTTGCCAGAGACAGCGACGGGCAATAGCCTTGATAATGTCGCCGAGGTACAAACAATCTACTTTTGATAGTTTGCACGTCTTTGGTTCATAAGCCCAAAGGCGTTTTTGTTTGGCAACGAAACAAGCTTTCACGGTCGATAAGCTTGTTCGCATAGAAATAGAATAAGTAATTTGGAGAAATTACATGGCTCTAACCAAAAATGAAAAGCAGTCAGTCGTCGGTGAAGTCACCGAGCTGCTCAACGCTTCCAAGTTAACGGTGGTCGCCAAGTACGAAGGCACACCCGTCAAGGCCCTACAAGGCTTGCGACGTGACGCCAAAGCAGGTGGCACCAAGGTGAAGGTCGTCAAGAACCGTTTAGTGATTCAGGCCCTGAAGGCTAGTGACCGCTTCCAAGCGGTCGAAACTGAAGCCCTGCAAGGCATGTTGCTCTACGCGTTTAACAGCGAAGATGAGGTTGCTCCAGCCCAGGTCCTTAAGGCCTTCGCCAAGACCAACCCGAACCTGGAGTTCATCGGCGCCATAACGGCCGAAGGACAGTTCATGAATGCCGGCGATGTCCAAGCCCTAGCCAGCCTGCCGAGCAAAGACCAGTTGCGCAGCATGTTGGTTGGCACAATTGCGGCACCGCTCAGTGGTTTCGTGAACGTCATGGCCGGCAATGTCCGTGGCGTCCTGAACGTTCTAAGCGCTCGCGCTGAAGCCCTCGAAGCCTAAATTAATAAGAAAGTGAGGAGAATTACATGGCAGACGAAGATAAGAAGAAGGTAGAGACTCCCAAGGAGTTTGAGAAATTAGTTGCTGAGCTGGACAAGCTTTCAGCCCTAGAAATTAGCAAATTCGTAAAGTTCCTCGAAGAGTACTGGGGCGTGAGTGCCGCCGCACCAGCCGCAGCCGTCGCTGCTGCTCCAGCCGGTGAAGCTGCTCCAGCCGCTGAAGAGAAGAGCGAATATGATGTCATCCTCAAAGATGCCGGCGCTCAAAAGGTAGCCGTCATCAAGGCAGTTAAGGACATCACCGGTCTCGGTCTTGGCGAAGCCAAAGCCATCGTTGACGGTGCCCCTAAGCCCGTCCTCGAAAAGGCCAAGAAAGAAGACGCCGACAAGGCCAAGAAAGCCTTGGAAGACGCCGGCGCCACTGTCGAACTCGCTTAAGCAGAGCTACTAGCTATACAAAACCGCTCGGATAGTTCGAGCGGTTTTGTTGTATGCGCTTTATTTTAACCTTATATTATGAATCGTTTAGTTTCAGTTATCCGGCTGTTAGAATAAAGGCAAGCTTATGAATAAAGAATTACTCCGCGATTTGCTAAAAGGAGGTGAGGTTTTCCTGATACTTATCATTATTGTTTGCGGATTTCTTTTCTTATCTGGCCAGGCCCACATCAACGTGAACGACGGCTATTCACTTGGTATATATAGTAATAGCTTGACAGGGTCATCAGCTTACTACAATCCGCTAGTTAACTTAATTGCAATGTGTGAGTTTTATAGCCTAGCTCTTACACCGTTAGTCCTTTTACTATTGTTTTGGAAAAAGAAACTTAACGCTTCACCATGGCCATGGCTGCTTGTTGAACTTGTGGCAGTTCTATTAGTGTTTGTAGCCCCACTCCAGTCCCCCAATTCGTTAGTAGATCAAGATGTTGGTAGTATTGCTAGCAGTTTAATTCCGCTCTATGCTTACATCTTGGCGGGCATAATTCTAAGCTATTCTTATTTTTCTGCTTATCACAAAAATCACAGTAAGAGCTGACTTTATCCACAGGTTTGTGGGATTTTTTGACTTGGGTTGGCAAACATGGTAATTTTAGGAGGAAAGTGTACCTAAATAAACACTTTATACGAGAGACAGACACTATGCCAGACGTACCAGACAAACAAGTGAAACGGCTCCGGGCCCTGATCCAAGAGGCCGAGACCAGTCTTGCTGCCGCCAATGAATTGCTGATGAGCTTGGTAGGAGATGACGATCAAGTTGCGCCAATTGCCCGCGAGGAAACATTGGGTAAAGTTATTGAAGGTGTGTTTGATGGCCAGAACATGGTCGGCTCTGACGGCAAGACCTATCCAGTACCAGCCAACTACGCCAGCAAATCTAAGCTCGTACAAGGGGATATCCTCAAGCTGACCATCGCTGAAGATGGTGCCTTCATGTACAAGCAAATTGGCCCCATTCCACGCAAACAAGTCGTGGGGACTTTAATACTTGAGAACGGCCATTACTTCGTTGATGTCAACGGCAAGAAACTCCGAGTCCTGTTAGCTAGCGTCACGTACTTCAAGGCGAAGCCCGGCGATCAGGTCAGTGTCAATGTTCCCGAAGATGATGCCAACGCTGAATGGGCTGCTCTCGAAGCTGCTCTGTAGAGCTTTTTAGATAATTATTGCAAGAGTCCTTGGTCCGTATGCTTATAATCTGCTAAAGATACAATAAAGCACAACAGCCAGAGGCTACCCAAGCGAGTATAATATATAGCCTATGGGACAAGCGTTATACCGTACACATCGGCCGAAAAAGCTATCCGAAGTCATTGGCCAGGAGCATATTACTCACACCTTGGAGCAGGCGCTCAAGCAGGAGAGGATTAGCCACGCCTACCTGCTGACCGGGCCGCGTGGCGTCGGCAAGACGTCTATTGCCCGTATTTTGGCGCATGAGATCAACGGGCTGCCCTACAGTGACGACAGCACCCATATGGATATTATTGAGATTGACGCGGCCAGTAACCGCCGTATTGACGAAATTCGGGAGCTCCGCGACAAAGTATACGTCGCGCCAACCAGCGCCAAGTACAAGGTCTATATCATTGACGAAGTACACATGCTCACCCGCGAGGCCTTTAACGCGCTCCTCAAGACACTCGAAGAGCCACCAGCTCACGTCGTCTTCATTCTAGCGACTACCGACGCCCACAAACTGCCCGAAACCATCATTAGCCGTACGCAGCGTTTCAGCTTTAAACCCGTTGATAAAGACAAGGTCGCCGCTCACCTCAAACAGATCGCCAAGCAAGAAAAGATTACTATTGATGATGAGGCACTGGCGCTTCTAGCCGTACACGGTGAGGGTAGTCTTCGCGACAGTATCGGCCTATTGGACCAGGCTGGCAGCCACGGTCAAGCAGTCAGCGCTGATACGGTCCGGCAGCTGCTTGGCATACCGCCAGCAACAGCTATTGATGAGCTACTACAAGACCTACAGCAGAGCCCGTCCAAGCTGATAACGGCTGTCAGTAGTATGCACGACCAGGGCTATCAAGCTGCGGCTGTCGCCAAACAACTCGGCCAGGCTATTCGCTCTCAACTAGTAGAGGGGCGATTATCGCTACCGGCTGACCAAGCCTTGCAGCTGTTGGCCCGACTGATCGAAGTACCGGCCGCCCACGACCCTGAACGGTTCCTCGAGATAAGCCTCTTGCAGGCTCGTTCGGCTAATACCCATCAGCAAGAAGAAGCCGCTAATAGTATGTCGGCCATTACACAGCCACTAGTTGCCGCCAAGCCGGCGCCCAAACCTAACGAGCCCGTTGAGCCAGAAGCTCCCCAAGCGGCAGAGCCACCCAAGACCGCCAAAGCAGTCAAATCCGACCCGCCAGCCGCCAACAAGCCCAAATCTACCGCCCATAAGCACACTGACCTCAACGCCGCTCTCTGGCCCGAAATCCTGGCCGCCCTCAAACAAAAGCACAATACACTATACGGTATCGCGCGCATGGCCGAGCCAGCTTTCCCCGAAGACGGCGGGTTAGAGTTACGGTTTGCCTTCGCTTTTCACCAAAAACAGCTTAATGAGGCTGCCAACCGTCAGCTCTTTGCAGACGTGGTGCACGATCTAACCGGCCAAAACGTCATGATTACTTACGTATTGGACAAAAACGCCACCGCGCCGGCCACCAAGCCCGCGGCAACACCCAAACCTGCTGCGGCCGCTCCTGATAGCCTGCAAGCTATAAGCTCTATTTTTGGCGGAGGCGAAGTGCTGGACAGTTAGTTCGCAAGAGCGCAGTACCGGCATTGACACTACATAGACAGTAACGCCGGTATAAACTATAAAGAATACAGTATAAACTTTTACCCAAAACGTCTATACTATGACGAAAGGGTGGCAGGGAAATCAATCATGGATAACACGCAGCCCAACACTACCCAGCAACCTCAGAATCTTGAGGCCGAAGCCAGTCTGCTTGGCGCGCTACTGATTGATGCTGATGGCATTGTCAAGGTCGCCGACCAGCTCAGAGCGACTGACTTTTTCGAAGTTCGCCACCAGCGTATCTATGAAGCTATCATCCAGCTATACGAGCAACACGATGCCATTGACGTCTTGACACTGGCCGACCGGCTTAAGAATAACGGCCATCTTGAAGGCATTGGCGGCCCGGCCTACTTAACGGAGCTGACTAATTTCGTACCGACGGCAGCCCATGTCGAGCAATACGCCGACATCGTCGCTCAGAAGGCCTTGCGCCGGCGCCTGATTGCTGCCTCCAAGGATATTAGCGGTCTCGGTTATGACGAATCCAAGCAATTACGTGAGCTTATCGAAGAGGCCGAGACCCGCCTCTTCGAAGTCAGTCAGCAGCATATCCGGCAAAACGTTATCAGCCTGGAAGCCATTCTGGCCGAGAGTTTCGACCGCCTTGACGACCTCCACAAGGACAAACAGAAGATCCGCGGTATCCCAACCGGTTTCAAGGACTTAGACAATACCTTGGCTGGCTTCCAACGCTCCGACTTGGTTATCCTGGCGGCGCGGCCTTCGATGGGCAAGACTGCTTTAGCGCTTAACTTTGCTCACAATATCGCCGTACAAGCCAACCAGCCGGTGCTGATCTTTAGCCTGGAAATGAGCAAGGAACAGCTCGTTGACCGCCTATTGTCGATGGAGTCCGGCGTCGATGCTTGGGCGCTGCGCACCGGTAATCTGACTGATGCCGATTTCGAGAAGATCGGACAAGCCATGGGCACCCTCAGCGAAGCCCAAATCTTTATTGATGACAGCCCTGGCATTACAGTGAGCGACCTGCGCACCAAGGCCCGGCGCGAAGCCCACCAGCACGAGTTGGGACTAATCATCGTAGACTATTTACAACTCATGAGTGGCGGCGGTCGCTACAATAATGAGGGTAACCGCGTCCAGGAAATCTCCGAGATTTCGCGCGGCCTCAAAGGTATCGCGCGCGAACTTAACGTGCCTGTGCTAGCCCTCAGCCAGCTGAGCCGATCCGTCGAGAACCGTAGCCCACAGATACCACAGTTGGCTGACCTGCGCGAATCCGGCTCTATCGAGCAAGACGCCGACGTCGTAGCCTTCATTTACCGCGAAGAATATTACAATCCAGAGACAGACCGCAAGAAGCTAACTGACATATTTATCAAAAAGCACCGTAACGGTCCGACTGGCGGCGTCGAACTATACTTTGAGAATGAGAAACAACGCTTCCGCTCTGTCGATAGCCGCCACCAAGATCCCTTTACCACCTAGCAAATAATAAACTTTGCCCGGCCTGACTATTAATAAGGAAGGGGTTCGTCGCCTTTAACGAGAAAGATCACTTCGTCTATGGGAGCCCGGTCTGGACTCATGAGATCATCACGTGCTGGCCGACAGGCAATCACATTATCAACTCCAAAGCACGCAACTAATTCTCCATGCCGTCTTAGTGTGCCCTCGCCATACTTCTCATCTTCCGGGTCTAGATAGGGCAAAGGCGTACCATCTCTATCAATTGTCCGTGACGGCCAATAGTGCTGTCCCTCCCTACGAAAACCTTCTGCCAGTTTCGTAGCTAAAAAGCGAGCATTTAGGATCCTCATCTGGTGCTTCCGCCAGATTGCCAGTATCAAGCATCTGTCGTTCTAATTGTCTTCTTTGTATCATTTCGCGCCATTCATGGCTTCTAACAGGGTGGAGGTCATGCATGCCATGCAGCAGAGG
>DATHNF010000024.1:0-7487 GCA_035486285.1 Verrucomicrobiia bacterium
GCAGGTAGCCATAGAGGGGGGCCTTGATTTGGTAGCAGACTATATAGGGCAGGAAATCATTAGTACGATGTGTAGGGCGCGTTTAACAACACAGGAAAATGGTAAGGTGGCTCCTGGCAGAATAGGCTATGCTGCCCTCGACAAAATGGTAGAGCTTCATCTTATAGCAGTTCCTCTTGACAGGGGAAAAGAGGAACTGCTTGGCGTAGCACACCTAGGTAGAGGAGTTGCATATGTTGATACTTCTGGCGAGGTAGCGCCTCCAGTTACCCGCTCGGTGGCTGCGCATGAAGTTGCCCATGCACTCGGCTTTGTTTCCGACAAAGCGGAACACGTGGATAGGTCAAGCTTCGCCCATTGCCCCGACGAGGACTGTATTATGCATAAAAACCTTTTTATATGCACAGATACTTCGCACTTCGGATCATCCCTCGCTAAATTCAGTGCTCTTATGAGTCAATCTCGACTTGAAAGTGCACCCCAAACTGTCTTTTCGCAGATTGATTTTTGTAAACCATGCCAAACAGATATGCGTCAATTAGGCGAAGCTCATATTGGAGCTTTGCGAACTAGACGGCTTTTTAGGTCCCGTACAATCTAGTCACTATTATTGAGTATGCTAATTCAGGTTTGACAACAGGGACGGTTATCTGTAGAATAGCAAGGATTGTCTTTAGTAATTCTAAGATTCAGAAAGAAGAGAGTTCCGTAGATATATGTTAGCTATTCGTATGCAACGTACCGGCCGCAAAGGCCACGCCATGTTCCGCATGGTAGTGCAGGATTCGCGCCTGACGCCGACCAGCGGCAAGGTTGTTGCCCGTTTGGGTAGTTATGACCCGCATGCCAAGGCTATTATCTTGGACAAGGACAAGGCTGCCTTTTATCTTGAACATGGCGCCCAGCCCTCTGACCGTGTCGCTCGCCTGCTAAAGGCCGAAGGCGTGAAGCTGCCCGACTGGGTTAAGCTGGCAGCTGACAAAGAGCGCACTATCCGCAATGCTGACAAACGTCGCAGCACCCGTCCTGCCGAACCAGTCGCCGCTGAGGAAACTCCAGCCGCTGAAACTGAAATCTCTGAAGCTCCTGTCGAAGAGCCTGAAACAAAAACTACTGAGCAGCCAGCTGAGACTCCTGAGCCTACCACTGAGCCAGTAGCTACTACCGAGGAAACCGAAACTCCAGCCGCTGAAGAAGCCGCCGATGCAGAAGAGGCCCCTGCCGAGGAACCAGCTACTGAAACCGCAGCAGCCCAAGAAGAGTCCGCTACAGCTGACACAGCTGAAACTCCCGAGGAAACCTCGGCAGATGAGCCTGAACCAGCCAGTGACGAAGCTGAATCCGAAGACAAATAGCCCCAATTCCCAATCCTTCAAGGCGAAAAATTTCACACCAGCCCGCTATGACTTTGCTATAATTGAGTAAACATAACCGAAGGATCTGTCACATGAGCGAAATTGACCAACAGTTTATAGAGTACGTTGTTAAATCCTTAGTAGGTAAGCCCGAGGCTGTGCAAGTTGACCGCCGGATTGATGAGAAGGGTGTTTTGCTGGAGTTAACAGTTGACCCCGAAGACCTCGGCCGAGTTATTGGCAAACGCGGCGCGACTGCCCAATCTTTACGCACCCTGCTGCGCGCGCTCGGCACCAAGAACGACGCCCGTTACAACCTGAAGATTATTGACAATGGCGTCGGTGCTCCTAGCCATAGTTCGGCAAGTGATGATACTCCCGCACCAGCCGCCGCTTCGACACCCGTCGATGACGATGGTGATTCGACGCCCGCTCCCGAAGAGACTGAAACCCCGGAAGCCACACCAGCCCAAGAAGAGCCTGACCAGCCAGAAGAAGCTCCTGCTGAAGAGGAGGCTGCCGCGCCCGAAGACCAGACCAGCGACCGCCTGGCCCAGACCCGTCAGGAGTTGGCCGACCTCGACGACCTCGACGTCTAATGAAGAAGGCAAGTTATGCCAATACAGATTGAGTTTAATGATCCTGACGGTAATATGGAAACTGAGTTCACAGACTTGGGACAGATTACTACCTTGTATGATTTTGCTGAACATGACGTAAAGTTGGTTGTTGCTTCAGCCGTACAGCTGCAATATTATGGGCAACTTGCAATTTATAGATGTCGATTGCAGGATATAATGGAGAACTTCTCCATCGGAAGCTTATTCTCACCTATTTTAAGTTCGCATATAGCCGAGGCGACACAGGAAAAATATCTTACAGCTTTATGCGGTGACGAGGAAACCTACGAAACTAGCATCACTAACCCGAAGAGCGGTTTGATAGCGGCTAGGTTTACTTTGTTGGGCGAGGAAGCTGCCGCCGGACTTTACTAATAAGACGAACTTGTCATTTGGCCTATATCTAAAGTATACTGGCGCTAGTCATTACGACGAACATTCCAAAAAACACAAAAACCAAAAGCTCGCTTGCGAGCCATCGAAAGAGGGGAGCTTTATGTGACAAAACAACCCCCGTATAGGGGTTGTTTTGTTTTCTTGCTAGAATATACAAGATGAAGATACAGATTATCACGCTCTTTCCGGAAATGTTTACGGGCGTGCTCGCTAGCAGTATGCTCTGGAAGGCCCAAGACCGGGGCATCGTTTCGTACGAGTGTATTAATTTGCGCGAGTTTGGTCTCGGCCCGCGCAAGCAGGTTGATGACACGCCCTATGGTGGGGGCGACGGCATGCTACTCAAGGTCGAGCCAGTCGTTGCGGCTATTGAGCAAGCCAAGGCTGCCGATCCGACTGCCCAGGTAATCTTGCCAACACCTCGCGGGAGGATCTACAAACAGTCTGATGCCAAGAAGATAGCTGCCAAGAAGGCCGGTTTAATTCTAGTCTGTCCTCGCTATGAAGGCTACGATGAGCGTATCACCCAGTGGGTGGACGCAAGTTTCTGCATCGGTAACTACGTTTTGACGGGTGGGGAAATACCAGCCATGGCTATTATTGATTCAATAGTGCGACTCTTGCCAGGGGTTCTCGGCGGCAAAACATCAACCGAAATCGAATCCTTCCAAGCCGATGACCAAACCGTCGAATTTCCGCAATACACTCGTCCGGAAAGCTTCCGCGACCGCAAGGTTCCCGAAATCCTACTGAGTGGCAACCACGCCGAAATTGAGTCTTGGCGCGCCCAACAAAGTCGCCTGACACTGTAGAGCCCTAGATAGCACTGTTGCTTGTCACGCTGATGGTCTATAAAACATTGCCGCGTACAATTTTTCGCAGCTATCGCCAGTATCGAAGTGACCGGCATCTTGGATGAGCGTAAGCTCAACACCGACTTGCCGAGCTAATTCAGCGCCATTAGCTACTGGTACCTGGGGATCGTCATCCGCGTGAAAGACTCTGAACCGCCTGGAAGTAGCCCGGATTTTCGAATAGTCAAATTCATATCCATTAGCGAAGGCTGCGATCTCCGCATCACGCGCGATAGGTGGAATACCAACTGGTGTACTGACGAGGTACGCTCCGCTAATTGGCTCAATCGGTTGTTCGAGCAGCCGCAAGAGCCCTACACCTCCAAGCCCCTGTCCGAAGAGGCGCACATCGCGGCTAGCGAGAAAGCCATCGCTATGCTCCTGTCTAATTTGGTCTGCCCAGGCTTGGGCGGTTGTATGCTCGGCATCTGGAGGTGAGAGTATGTGAGTGTTGAAATAGCCACGCTTGCGAAGCTCATTCTTGGCACCGTGATACCAGAAGCTCACATAGTTTCTATCCGTACCGACAACTTCTACGCTGTCGGGGAAGATTAGCGCTGCTCTACTCATTGAGCATAGAGTATTATATTTAGCATTTTACTGCAAGGTCAGGTAACAGAGGCAACGTCTTCGCAACGCTTCAATGCGCTAATCGATAGCGGGCGGTGCGGCTTGTTTGGTGGTATTGCTAAGCGGAACTTCGCGCAGGAAGAGGGCGACAACGAAGGCCGCTAGGGCAAAGGGAATGCCAATGAGGAAGATGTCATGGAAGGACCGGGCAAAGGCTTCGAGAACCAGGTGTAAGGTTGATGTAGGCAATTTGGCCAATTGATTGGCACCGGATTGCAGACTAGAGCTGCTCAGCTGGGCATGGCCGCTGGCTGCTGGCAAGAGCTGCTTCAAGTGCTCGCTCAAACGAGCCGTCAAGACAGCGCCGAATAATGCGGCACCCAGCGAGCTGCCGACACTACGGAAGAATATGACAACCGACGTTGCCGTGCCCAAATCTTTGCGATCAACCGAGTTCTGGACAGCCACGGTCATGACTTGCAGGAAGGAGCCGATGCCCAAGCCCAAGACGATCATCCATAACGACAATATGCCCTGGTTGGTATTAATTGAGACGTGGCTGAAGAGCCAGAATCCCAGTGCCATAGTGAGCGTGCCGAAGATGGGGAACAGCCGATAGCGGCCAAACTTGGTCACCAGCCGACCGGAAGTTACCACTGCCACCAGTAAACCGGCAATGAGTGGTAAGAGTAGCAAGCCGGACTTAGTGGCCGAATAACCCCGTACAATCTGCTGATATTCCGGCAAGAAGATAATAGCGCCGAACATGCCAACCCCGGCCAGGAAACTGAGCAAGGCGGAAACGCTAAAGATATCATTCTTGAACAGGCGGAGCGGGATAACCGGTTCGGCAGCTTTGTGCTCTCGCAGCACGAACAGCAGCGCGCCGCCCACAAAGGCGCTGATTAGGCCAATAATCTGTTTTGAGCCCCAAGCGTAGTCAGTACCGCCCCAAACCGTAGCCAGCAGTAAGCTACCGACACTGATAGCTAGCAGACCGGCGCCCAGGAAGTCGATCTTGTGCTCGGTCTTTCGAACCGGCAAGTGCAGGCGGGCGGCGATGGCCGAGAGCGCCACGATACCAATCGGCAAGTTGATGTAGAAGATCCAGCGCCAGCTCAAATCATCAGTAAAGAAGCCGCCCAGTAACGGCCCAGCAATGCTGGAAACAGCGAATACGGCACCGAAGTAACCCTGATAACGGCCACGTTGCCGAGGGCTAACAATGTCAGCAACGATGGTCAATGCCAGGCTCATCAAACCACCGGCGCCAATTCCCTGTAAACCACGGAAGAAAATCAGCTGACTCATTGTTTGGCTTAAGCCACACAGCGCTGAGCCAACCAAGAAGATGACGATGGCTGCCTGGAAGATCTTCTTGCGGCCGAATAAGTCACCAATCTTGCCGTATAGTGGGGTAGAGATTGCGCTTGTCAGTAGGTATGAGGTAGCCACCCATGATAGACGGTTCAGCCCATTAAGGTCGCTGGCAATCCGCGGCAAAGCGGTAGCTACAATGGTTTGGTCCAGGGCTGCCAGCAGCATAGCTAGTAGCAAGGCGCTCAGGACAACCATGATTTCGGCGTGGCTGCGCTCGCCTTCGACCAGTACTTCTGGTTCGCGTGGAGCGCGTGATTTTTTTCTAAGTTTGAACATTAACGTTTCCCTTCTGTGTGTAATTGCTGTTTGTCGGTGGCTGAAGCACCGGCCAGGTCATTGCTGAAGCGCTGGAATAGCTCAACGAACTGCTGGCGCTCGGCTGCTTCCCAGCCGGTGAGCGCTTGGCTGATAATCTCACGCTGGGCCTTCCAAAGCCGATCCCCAATAGTTCGTCCCCGTGGTGTGACTTGTAGGCTGATGGCCCGTCCGTCAAGCGGGTCAGGGACCCGGCGGAGGTAGCCGGCTTGCTCCAACTCTTGCGTTTTACGAGTCACTGAAGGGGCTTCGATACCTAGTTGAGCTGCTAAATCATGCACTCGGCAGTGCCCAGCTTGGTTGGCCATCAAGGTATGCAATATCACCGCGGCGGGGCGGTCAACACTGACGCCGGCGCGTTTGGTAACGCGCGCCCAGTGGTGCGGCCGTTTCATCGTCTGAAAGAACAAACGCATAGCGTCTTCCAGCGTCGTGACGTCGGTTTCTACAGAACTCATTACTACCAGTATATATCATTACTTAAGCTAAGTAAATAGTATAATTTCCTGCCTTTATGCTAGACTTTGTCTACTATGGAAGACTACGGGGTCCCAAAACGTGTTATACCATGCCTGGATGTTGCGGGTGGTCGTGTTGTAAAAGGCCAGCGATTCTTAGACTTACAAGATGCCGGCGATCCGGTAGCTCTGGCTAGAAGCTACGAAGCCAGTGGCGCGGATGAGCTTGTCTTTCTGGACATCGGCGCTACTCATGAGAGGCGCCAAACTTCTATTGACCTTGCCAGAAGGGTGTCACGGGACGTTTTTGTACCGTTTGCCGTGGGTGGTGGGATTCGCTCGGTCGGAGACGCCCAAGCCGTACTAGATAGTGGTGCAGATAAGGTCGTCGTAAATTCTGCTGCTCTAAAAAGGCCTACTTTATTGTCTGAACTAGCCGCGCATGTTGGCCGGCAGAGTGTCATGTTAGCAATTGACGCTCAGCGTTTGCCGGATGGTGCTGGCTGGGAAGCGTACGCTACTGGGGGCCGAGAGCCGAGTGGGCGAGATGTCATTGCTTGGGCAAGAGAAGGGGCGGCGCGTGGTGCCGGTGAAATACTGGTGACCAGTATGGACTGTGATGGCACCAAAGAAGGGTATGACATCGCACTCCAGCGGACGATTGTCGAGGCCGTGAACGTACCGGTTATTGCGTCCGGCGGAGCCGGTCAGCTTGAACACTTTGCAGTAGCAATTAATGAAGGGGGCGCTGACGCAGTCTTGTGTGCTTCGACTCTGCATTATGGTAATTTATGCATCCCGCAAATCAAAGACTATCTCTTGGCGCAAGGAATTGCTGTTCGCCCCATTGACCAAGAAATAGAGCAGTTTGATAATGAAATAATAGAAATACGACCGCGTCCTCGCTTGGCCCTTGTTGATTACGGTATGGGCAACCGGACTTCGATTAGCGCGGCCTTAACTCGGGCGGGTGCGGACGTTATACTTACCGGCGAGCCGGAAGAGATTATTGCGGCGGATGGCTTGGTGCTGCCCGGGGTCGGCGCCTTCCCGGCTGCTATGGAGCGCCTAGAAGACAGAGGGTTAGTTAAGCCGCTCAATGCATTTCGGGCTCTTGGTAAGCCAATCCTGGGGATTTGTCTTGGACACCAGCTACCGTTTGAGAGCTCCCAAGAATCACCGGCGGCTGAAGGACTTGGCTGGATTCAAGGCAAAGTAGTTCCTATCAGAACTGCTATTTCGCCGAATATAGGCTGGCGGCTGGTCAGGCTCTCGAATCAGCCGGTTGCCTTGACGCGTGGCTTGGGGCTGCAGGCTTTGTTCTACCACGCGCACGAGTTTGCGGCACAGCCCACTAATGCCGGTACTATACTAGGAGTAACCGAACTTGCTAGGGGCGCCGACAACAGACCCAATTATGCGGTAGCTATCACGCAGCACGAAAACGTTTACGGCACGCAGTTCCACCCAGAAAAGTCATCGTATGCTGGACTGCGTCTACTTAAGAATTTCGTTGACCTTTGTTCTTGATACGGAGTT